>WFTN01000381.1 GCA_015485455.1 Planctomycetota bacterium
CTCAATAGCAGAGCGGAGATCGCTGATTTTTTGATCAACCTTGTCATCTCTCCGATTGAGGAGGATTTTGAGAAGTTGGGTCAGATTCGAAATCAGCTTTTGTTGACGATTGATGGAGGAGAACTTCTGGTCTTGTTCCAAGTCTTGAACAATTGAGTTCATTTGACTTTCAACACCCATAGCGTCGATGGAATCGATACCTTTTCCTAAGAGGTCAGCTGAGAAGTCCCGGCCTTCCTTTTTGAATCGGTCTCTCAGACGAGTCATCGAGTTCTTGAGGCTGAGGAGCCTTCGGTTGAGAGAGCGTTGCTCCGTCATGATGGCTTGCATTTCCTTGAAGTCGTTCTGCCCGATGAGGGAGCTGGACAAGGAAACGAGCAGCATGAAGAAAAGCGAGAGAGTCGAGGTTTTTGAGTTATTCATCATGTTTCCGCCGGGGCTGGTGCTTACAGTCTTCTAAACGAACGAGATGGCTCAAAGTCCTGGCTTACTTGGCAATCTTTTTGATTCGATTCTGCAAGCCTTTCTCTAATTCGATAATATCTTTCAAACTCTGGATAACGTCTTGGAAATCTTCCCAATCCGCCATTTTGTCCAAAATCACTCGGATTCGCTCTAAAAGTTTTTGTTGAAGGAGTTTAGACGCCTTTAGGTGATCCCACCGTTTGTCTTTGTTGGCTTCATCGAACCCTAATCTCAAAGAAACGTTCAAAGCGGACGTTTGCTCTTTTGCTGTTTGAAGCAAGAGATCCATGAGCAAGGCTAGTTTACCCATGGGTTCGCTGTCGTTGATCAGAGCACGCTGCTTGGGAAGGACTTCTGCCACAAACTCCATGTGTGAGCCTTCTTGGCGGCGGTGAATTCCACAGATCTCTGAGATGAGGGCAGCTGTCAGATTCGAGTTGTCAATACGATTGAAGAGGTAGCCATCAAAAATGCGAAGGAAACCACGGCAGGACTCATTCAATCCCGACGTTAAGAGAGCATGGGAAGAGATGAATCCTTGGATTTCGTCTTCTATTTTTCTTTGATCGAGGCTCTCATAGTTGGCGACCAAGAGTTCTAATTCGTCTTGTTTTGTGGCCAAGCTCTCTTCGATTCGAGTGAGCTGACCCTTGATCCTGATTTGGCTTCGGGTGAGGTCTCTTTGGATCTCCCCTGCCTCTCGAATGTTCAGAACGATCAGGCTAGGGTAAACCGTCGAATTGGGTCCACCATCGAGTATAGTCGAGCGGGTGTCGGTCGCTGTCAATTTCAAGAATAGCCGATCACCAACTTGTACGGGAGAAAGAGCCCCTTCCCTCGTTATCTTGAATTGGTCCACTTCGATGGGGGAGAACACTGACACTTCTCGCTGGTCCGATTCTATTCTCTTTTCATCGGCGGCGAATCTTTTGCCGCCAGCGAAAAGTCCTCCTCTGCTTCCGTCCCAATTCATTGCGATTTCCCCAACTTGGTAGTCATCGACGACTCTAAATTTTAGGGGGAGAAGTGCTATGGGAGTCACGTCAACGGTGGACGTGTCTGGACGTTCAATCGCGATGTCAGGAGCGACGTCTGGTTGGGCACTGATGTTGAAGTTGGGGGCGCTGGTGCTCGGAGTCCCATTTGCCCCAATCAACTGATAGGTGTAAAAATGATCAGCTTCTAAGAGGTACTTCCAAAGAAAAACACGCCCACCCTCGTCAGCGGATTGCAGCACCAAGGGATGCTCAACGTCTTCATCGACGATGATTTCGAATCTCGAAACCTCGTTAGAAGTCTTGAAATACATCTCAATGTTGGTGCCTTTGGGGCCGACAATATTGTACTCCCTTACGTCCTTGCGATCTTCCTTTCCCACTGCATTGATGTATGCGGGATAGTCGTAGTTAACTAAGAGTTCTTCGACTTTGGGTGCCGTTCGTACATGAACCGTGAAGTAAGGATGTTCGTCGTTATCGTCTCCGCCTTCCAGGTAGAATTCAAAAGATTCACGAACCCTCCCGAAGCGGTGCTCAAAAATGTCGCTGTCAAGACGCCTCGCAATTTCGATGGTGATAGCGCGGTCTTCATCGATCCGTGGATTAGGGTATTTATGCAGTTTCACCGCATTCGGAACGATGCCTTTGGCTTGAGCTTCAATGATCAGAATTGAACCTTCAGGGACCCAAACTTCATAGTCACCTTCTTCATTTACTTCGTAGCGGTATTGATTTAGGTTCACGATTCTTACGTCAAGCACTGTGTCTGCGGGCCAGATTTCATCGCCCAGAAGAAGGCAACGGTTGAACCACAATCGTGCGTGCTGGGGAAGAGCCACACCATAGCTCAGGACGGAGAGAGCCAAGACAAGAGCTAACATGGCGGGGCGGAGCAGAGGTCTTGCGGTCACGGAATTGCGAAAATCCAAAGGCAAGTATCTCTCATTTGCTTGCGCTACCGTCGCGGCAATCATGGATTTAGACTCTGATGTCGCACCATCCTCCAATTCACGAGCCAATTGAATCGCGGAAATGAGACCGTCATCGAAATTTGGGTTCTTGGACTGAACGTGAAGGGCCACGGCGTCGTCACTGAGTCTTAAGCTAAATGGCCGTATCAAGGAAAGATAGGCCCCCCGTACCATGACAAAGATCATGGCCAAGAGGACGGTGGCTCGGGCACCCCATGGCAAGTGGAAAAGCCAATCGAGGACAAAGGAAGCCGTGATGACCAGACAGGCTGAGACCAAGAACAGGCATAAAGAGTTAGCCACAAGTAGCAGCCGAATTCGACTGCGCACTTGTGCAAGCTTGGTGATAAGAGGATTTGTTTCCATTTTTTGGTTGTTCTCGAATCAGCGTTGAAAGATGGGCAAATAGCGGTGTGGAATTTGTAAGATAATGGCGCCCACTGCAGTTCCGAAAATATCTCCAGGACCAGGGTCGTTGCGCCAGGAACCGTTGGCTTGTTGGTTGCTCAGAAGTTCGTTTCTCATTCTTGGCCAATAGAAATCTTCCCAAACACCTACATGTTTTTGGTTGTCACTGGCGATGAACATGACCTGTGCCGCATAGTAGTGTCCATACCAGTAGAAATAGGAAGGATATTTCTCTTGAGCTCTTGACTTGAGGCTCGTGATTCGACGCTTGAGCCAACGGATTCCTGGCTTAAGAAGGTCATCGTCATAATAGCCAGCGTGAATAAGGGAGGCTAAACCAGCAGAAGCAAGGGCGAAACTGACCCGCGTTTGTTGTTGGTCAATCTGATAGCGAAATGCGCCTTTCTTCAGTCCACTTGTATGGGCCGAACGACGAATGTAATCATAGGCGTGAGAGATCGTCGAACGTGGCACTTGAATGCCAACGTTTCTAGCGGCTCTTAGTGCCATCAATTGACAGACGGCAATGGACATATCAGAATCAGGTGCATAGGGGCGATAGCGCCAAGCCCCTTGGGCGTTTTGTGTTTCAACCGTCAGATCGATGGCGTGTTGAAGTTTTGCTTGAAGATCAGGCTGGCGTGTCATGCCGTAGATTTCGGCGAGAAACAGAGAGGCAAAAGCGTGACTGTACATGCGTGTCTCATGGGCCGAAATGAAGCCGGTGTCTTCGTCAACGCAAGAAAGCACGAATTCCAAACCCCGTTCCACCACATGCCCATACTTACCACGGCCTGGGAGATGCCCTCCGGACAAAAAAGCCATGAGCGCAAGGGCTGTGACGCCTACATGGGGCTTGTTGGCCTCTGTAAGCTCATAACGATCGTTGAACTTGAACCCTACGTCTTGAAGCCATCCGCCACTGGCGCCATCTTGATGCTCAGCCAGATAGGAAAGAGCCCGTGCGATGCCGTCCTGAACTTGGGGATCTCTTTCTTGATTCCCCAAGACTGTGGTGATGCCCGAGATAGCAGCCCCTGTGGCTCTCGGAGGTAAATCCTTGCTCGGTCTATCCACTGACGCTGTGAGCACCAGCACCAACACCAAGCAGAGAGAACTGACAACGGCCTTCATTTTCTTCATGGCTTAAACACCTTCAATACGGGCCCATCACTGACGACCAAGTGGCCATTTAATAGTTGCACTTCGGGAACGTGGTTGGACCGCCGTGAGCTCAATCTGATCTCAGATTCTATTTTGCCGCTTTCCCTGTCGACTAAATAGAGGGTTGTCGCTTTTCGCGTTGCGCGTGTTCCCCGGCGATGTTCGACCACGCGAAGAACGACCCCTTGTTGAAATGGGAAGGAAGCAAGGAGCCTGTTGCCGGTGAAGTTGGTTGAACGCCATCGGATCGAATTCGTTTTCATGGCGGATTCTTCGAGATTGTAAGCACTGCGACGACCGGACAACTGTAATTTGATGGTGAACAGGCTTGTTCCTGCCACTTGGGGAGAGCCGAAAATTGAGGTGAACCGACCTAATTTCTGTTTGGTTAGGGCAGTGCCACTTAGGTTGTCGATGACCAGGAGGATTTTGGGGGCTTTCCTACCCTGACCGTCTAGTTTGTAGATCGTATGCCAGGGGGTGCCTTGGTAAAACCTCACTCGGGATGCGCCAATTTTACGGCGCCATTTCGTTCTCCCAGTGGCGGGGTCACGAGATGTCAGTTCCCGAGAGCTACTTCGCTGAGCGTTCGGTATGCTAATGAGACAATCATCTGCTGCTAAAATCGGAGTGCAACCATCGTCGTAGTCAGCACCTTCAGGCCAGGCCGGTGAGTTCTCTAAAGTGAATCCATCCAAAACCATGCAAGTCAAACGACTTTCTAGAGGAATCATGATCCAACGTTGGCCACACTGAATTCCCTCCGACCGCGTCACACCATCCATGATTCTCTGGGCAATCACGCTGCCGTCCTCAATGCTCAGGGCACGAAGCCGAAAGTTGACGGCGAAGCCACTGATTTCAAAGGTGACATAGACCTTACCCTGGCCAGCGGCCAACCCCGTGATTTCGAGTTCTTCCGCCGGATGCCTCCATAGCTCATCGCCGGTATGGGGATCGAGACCAATGATGCCATCGTCGACATTGATGATAAGCAGGCCATCGTACCAGAATACGTCTCCTTCGGAGATGCGAGCGTGGGCATCGATACTCCAAATCTTCTTGCCGTCTTGGAGATCGAATGCCAATAATTTTCGATTCATTTGGGCGAGAACAATGTTCTCTTCATCACCGGTCCGACGACCTCGTCCTTTAACCAACTTCCATGAATCTGTGCCATTCGCCAAGCCTTCTTGCCAAACAAGGTTGGCATTCAAACCAAAAGATTGAAGGGGGAGAGGGCGGATCCTATTCCTCAACCCCAAGCCATCTAGCTTTTCTTGGGCGTGGGCTATGAGTGAGGGGTCGTCCACCTCATGAGGGCCAAGTTTTGCCAAGCGGCCCCAGGCGTCCATTGCACTTTGAGGCCGACCTAAGGCTTCAAAAGACTGGGCTAAGAGAGCTAAGGGAGAACCCGTGACTTTGCCAAACTTAGCGAAGAATTCTTGGATGCCTTTGGCTGCCGCGCCGTATTCTCTGTTGGCGAATTGATGCTTCGATATTTCACTGTAGGCCTGGGAAATGGTTTCAGCATTGGGATAGCGCTCCACGAGTTTACGTAAGGGACGAATATCTCCCTTTGACCGACTCATTTCCAAAAGTCGCTTAGCCTCGCGATCGTAGATGGCGTAGACAGAGCGTCCATGCTTAGTAATCAATCTTTCAATTTGCCCGTAGCCATATTCCCAGGCTGTTGAAGAACCAATCGCGTCTTCCGGCCAACGGGAAAGTAAATCTTGCAAGAGTCGAATGGCTACTTGAGGTTTTCCCATTTGCTCTTCAAAAGCTGCTGCAACCGCAGTGGCTAAGAAACCAGCATTGGGGTAGCGGCGCCGTTTTGCTTCAGGAACTTCCCCGCGAAACAAAAACTCGTAGTCATAGGGTGTTGACTCAAAATCTCCCGTCAATTGGGCGTAGGTGTCTTCGAATGTTTTTCGATCTTGCCGATCGAAAGATCTTCTCAGCAGAAGAAAGAGGATCTCTACTTTCTGAAGAGCAGAGGTGGCGATCTCGCTGGCTTTCAAGTAACAAGTCAAATCATCCAAACCTGTCTTGGCCCGCACCAGTCGGGACTCAGATGCCAATTCCAGGTAGAGGCGAGATAGGGCTCCTTTCGTCTTGGCTGCCCATTGTCGATCAGCAGCGACGCTGTTCTCAGCCAGCTTCAAAGCCAATTCAAAACTGGCGATTGCGGCGGAATAGTCTTTCTCTCGCCCTTGGAGTGCAAACTCACCCAAACGAAAATGCGCCTTGATGTCTTGTGGGTTCGCGGCAATCGCTCCCATAAGCATGGCACGAACTTTGGGGCGGCTGAAGTAGCAGCGAACCTTTGTTGTTCTGTCATTCGTGGTTGTGGCTGCGGTGACAAAAACACCGTCTTTTTGGGCCAGATTGCCTAAGTAGTAGCCCTTGCGGCTTTGATTAAACGTAACTTCATCAATGACTCTTTGATCCGCAATAGACCAAATGAGAATCTTTTCTGTTCCCCGATAATTCACCGGGGCAATGAGTTTGCCATCCAAAATGATCGGCTTGGCAATGATGCCTGCAGATCGGGTCGACTGTCCGCGCC
>WFTN01000382.1 GCA_015485455.1 Planctomycetota bacterium
GTACTACCTTCGCCCCCGCAAGACTTTCGACGGTCAGCTCTTGGTCAGTTACTTTATCGGTTATTCCATCCTGCGTTGCATAACCGAGTTGTTTCGCGGTGATCCGGGCAGGCGCTTCGTCTTTGGTGGCGAGGGGTTGGCACCGGGAGATGCCCCTGAGGGCATCTCCACTTCGGTGCTACTTTCCTTCGTCATGGTGGTCGTCGGACTTATTATCTATCGCATCGCCAAGCGTCGATTGACTCCCTGATTTCTCAGGAACCATGATCAAAAATCCTATGGTGTAGATCCCGGCGGCGATCCAGAAGACTTTGGTGAAGCCGATTTCTTGGCTGAGCACAATGCACAAAACGGATGCCATGACACTCATGAAGCCGTTCACTGCCCAGGCCCAAGGTACGAGAGGTTTACAATTGACCTCCAAGGCCCGGATCCCCGTGGGGAATCCTGTGCCCAATGCCAATCCCAGTGGCAGCAAGAGTAACACTGAGGTAATCACACGAACTGGGAAGCTTGCTCCAAGCATTTCGTTGAGCAAGTATTGGAAGGCTAATAGTTCGATGGCAATAGCAGCGAGGATAAGAACGAGCAAAAGTAGGAAGCGGCTGCGGGTCGCAACTTTGATTCGGCCTGCCAAAAATGATCCTAAGCCAGCGAATCCCAGCAGTGAACTGAGAACAACACTGAGGGCGTAAGTGGGGTGTCCCAAGAAAATGACGAGCTTTTGCATCAGCGTGATTTCAATGAACATGAAACCCAAACCAAGAGATGCAAAATAGGTCATGTAACGCCAACGTCCAGGGGTGGGAACACCCTTTTTCTTCAAACGCCGGATCGGCAAGAAAATGAGGATGATCGCCAGGATACCAATTTGGATCATTGAGATGGCCAATACTGCGTGACCAACAGGGAAGTCTGGATGATAATTGCTGGTGAACCCTTCGGCGAAAAGTAAGCTCTTGTCGTAGCTGAAGAGGGAAGACCATTTGTAGTAGTTGAAGAAGAAGGGATTGTCGTCGCGGCAAGCTTCCATCTCGTAGGGATATGAAGCCACGAAGTCTTCCCGCGTTTTCTTGTCTCGAGAAAGTAGACTTGAGAAGTCCTTGCGGGAAAGATTGAAAGAGCTGCTGTCCTTCTCTAAGTAAACCCGCGTCTCTCGAATGAAGGTGCGCGCCAGGACCCGAGCTCGTCCCTGAAGTTCCTTAGGAAAAGGCTTAACCAGCCGGTCTAAAGTCGAATCCGAAATGCCCCCGGTACTTGTTGCTTCCTTCAAAGTGGCGTTTGCCAAAGCCAGAGTGACTTCTTCAATGGGGAAGTCATCTTTGATTTCTGGCATGTGTTCAAGGAGAGCTTGACGCAAGAAATCGGCCACAGCTTTGGGGCTGGCAGCGACGGATTCTAAGTTAGTCCCTTCTTCCAAGAGAGGATCGTAGATCAACCCGCGAAATTGATTGCGAAGCGCGTAGGCATAGAGGGCTTCAATTTCAGTCTTGGTGAAGGGGCCTTTGCGGATCATGGTAGAGGCCCAGTTACGCCCGCGGAAGACACATATGTGAGCTGAAGGATCTTTGAGACCTAACTCTTCTAATGCTTGTCGGGCGATACCCGCCAAACGGAGTGTTTCTCTCGGTTTCTTTGGATAGCTCAAGATGAAGCGGGAATAGTTGACAATGCCACCTTCATTGAGGTGGTTGTAGAATTCCTTCACCGCCTCGACTGTGTAGAGATAGCTTTCCGAGAGCGTGTAGGCACCAGTGCTGAGGGCAGTGAAGGAGTCGACGCCGCTCATTTGGATAACGTCGAATTTCTTGTCGCTGTGGCGCATATAACTGCGCCCTTCGCCATAGACCAAGTTAATTCGATCGGAGTATTCGTGGGCACCGGGACGGAAGAGTCCGCCGATATAATCGTCAAATTCTTCGGTGACCATGCGATGCATAGCTGGATTGATTTCGACGGCAGTGACGTTCTTGGCGTTGTGAGCCAAAGACATCATGATATCGAATCCACCCCCGACGCCAATCACTAAGACTTCTGGTTCCATATCTCCCCGGGACTCCCGGGTGACAAAGGCGGTGGCTGCTTGGGTCTTTCTCAAGAATGGGAATTTTTCAAGATTGCCAGCGCCCTCGAAAAGCATGGTCGGAGCAGTGCCATCTTGGGTCACGAATCGGGCTTGCACACGTTGGAGACCTTCGAGAGCGAAATCGCCTCCGTGAATTGGCAGCGCCGGGTAGGGGAAACTCACTTCGACTTCTGCAGTGGCACTCGGCAGTCGGGTCATGACACCGGTTGCGCTGATGGAAGTCATTTCTTTGTCTGGAGCAAAAGGGACGTCCCAGCTCATGGCTGGGATCTTCAATGATGGCATGCCGCCAACGAAACCGATGACGAAGTAGATGCCAATGAGCAAAGCGAATGCTGGTAGAATACGCTTGCGAATTGGTAGAGCCCAAGAGAAGAGCAGGGCGGCCAATGTTGCCAAGGCACCCACGATCATGATGGTTGTTTCCGCTCCCAAGTTGCCCAAGATGAGAGCACTCACTCCACCGCCCAAGGCAGACCCAGCCAAGTCCGCGAAATAGATGCGATTGACTTGTTTGGTCATGGTCATGAGAGCAACGCCGATGGCCAAGCCTCCGCAAAGCATGGGCACGCTGATCATGATGTAGAACAAAAGAAGAGCGATGAGGTTCTTTGGCTGGTCCAAGAGATGAAGAGTGTCGATGCGAATGAGAGTGACGAAGCAAAATGCCAAAGTTGATGTCAATGCGAAGAGCAGGGAATGCATGGCCAACCGACTTGCTGGTTTAGCCTGGGAATCTTCTCGCGCTCCGGTGAGGAAACTTCCGGCGGCTCCGAAGCCCAGCAATGCGATGGAAACCACCATGTAAGTGAAGTGATGCCACATCATCACAGCGAAAACACGGGTGAGAGCAATTTCGTAGAGGATGATGGATGCACCCAAGACAAAGACCCCGGCGCATGTAGATTTGAGATTATTCATGATCGGCTGTGATACTTCTTCGAATTGTATGGCAACGGTAGTGAAAAAACCCACGATGTCCGTCGGCGGGGTTGTGGAGACTGACGACGATAGCAGAATAGGGCGTTGATTCCACACTTAGCAATCGAGTAGACCTGTGACAAAAGACAGAGACAAAGCCCTTCGGCGCGCCATTCTTGAGGATTTGGTCCGCATTGTGGCTGAAGTCAGAAAACTTCTGAATCGGGATCTTCCAGAACTACATCGGCCGGGAGGTGGGGGGCGCTGGAGCTTGGCAGAAGTTGCTCTTCACATCGTTTTGGTGTTGGAAGACTGCCATCAGCGATTTGAAGAGGCTTTGGATGAGAATAGGGAACCTCCTACTCCGCCGTCGTTTACTCAAATTCTCAACCAAAAGATGATTCTGACGACGTTTCGCTACCCATCTCAGCTTCAGGCGCTGCAAGGGCTGGTGCCGGGAATCATGCTCACAGGTGATGAAATCTGTTCTCGCTTAGAAGAGGCCAAAGACCACCTCTTAAGGATTGAGGCCATCCTCATTGGCCGCCATAAAACGTTTTTGGTGCAACATCCTCGTTTCGGAGCCATGAGTTTTTTTCATTGGGTTCGTCTAGTTCTGATTCACACTTTGCACCATAAGTCACAAATATAATAAGACTTAGCGTTGTAGAGCTGCTTTCTGAGATGCCCCTACGTTTCCCTTGACCTCGATCATCTTCCGAACGACAATGAGGCTTCCGGCGGGGCTAAGCATTAGGAGGCTTTATGATGAAGCGACCTCAAGTCCTTATTTTGGCAGAAAATGATTTTCATCGTCGTTTGATGAGCGATGTGGTCAACTGCAATGAAATGCGAGCTGTGGCGTCAGATCGTTTAGAGTGGTTAGGGAAAGTAGAGCGGGGCAGCTATCAGGCAGATGTTGTCGTCCTCGATTTCGGCATGAAACAAGAGATTGTTGCCGAAGCGATGACGCGACTGGAATCGATTCCAATTGCACGGCGTCCGCGAATTGTGGGATGGGCGAGAGAGAGTGACAAACATAAAAGCTATTCAACAGTGGTGGATGTCGACAAGCAGTTTGCATTTCCCCTTGATGTGGGGTGTTTCGCGAGAGTTGTGCAGCAACAGGCACAGGCCCACGTATTGGCCGGTAGCTCTTGATGTAAGAGCATTTTTGGACAGGACTCGTCGATCGTGAGAATCTGTCTACTTAATAGCCAAGGTGACTCGGCTCCTTATCAATCGATTCTTGAAGCGGCGGGGCACAGCGTTGTTGCTGCCAACGTCGCGGATGATCAGGCACTCCATCTAACCAAGCAAGATGTCTTCATTTGGAATTTCTCGGAAGAAAAGCAACTTCTGAGTGATGAACTCCAAGGGTTCAGCTATTGGTGTCAAGGTCATTCATCACCGACTATTGCTATACTTCCTGCTGCCGATGAGCAACTAGAAAAGGCTGCTCATGCTTACGGAATTGAACAGGTTCTTTGCCAACCAACTTCGGCGGGGGATTTGCAAAGTGCTTTGGCACGTTCGAAGTTCGAATATCCTGCGGAGGAACTCCTTCTCGCCTCAATTCCATTGGTTTTGGTGGTGGGTGACGATGCCTGCCTTGTCGAGTTTGTCCGCGAATCGGTGTCTACATCTTCGGTGGTCTGTGTTTTTTGCCAAGATCAGGCTCAAGCACAGCGCCGTTGCCGACAATTGACCTTTGACTGCGTTGTTGTTTGCGAAACTGCCGGATCTTTGGCCTATCATCAAGTATATGGACAAGTGCGGCCAAGCTGTGAGGGTGCAGATTTCCTTGGATTCTTGGCGCGGGCCCAAGGGACGGCAGTTGGCGAAGAAGCTATCGGTGTCACTTGGATAGACCCAACGAAGGGCAAGAATTACTTTGCTCGGGCGTTGTCAGGTATTTTAGAGGATCGGAATCGCCTGGCGAAACGCCGGGAACTTGATTCTGAAATCATCAGTAAGCAGCAAGAGCTTCAGCGTGTCAATGCCATGCTTCGTACGATAAACAAAGCATTTCGTGACACGAATCTTCGTCTTGAGCGGGAAGGGCACACGAAAGATCAGATGCTGGGGGTTGCTGCCCACGAACTAAAGAGCCCTTTGGCAGCGATGGCCGGAGCCCTCGATGTCTTGCAAGAAGATTACGGTAAATATGATCCAGAAGATCGCCAACTCATTGACCTAATCCAGCGCAATAACCGACGCATGATCAAGCTCGTCGAAAACGTCCTTGACCTTTCTCGTGTTGAGGCGCGCCGCGTCACCATGATGCTTGCCACTTGCACTGCTCGTTCCTTGGTTGAACAAGCTCTTGACACCGTATCCATGGGGGCCAAGCGCAAAGGAATTCGTTTCGACTTGATTTGTCCTGACGACGACCCCTCTTGTCATGTGGATTTGGAGTTGGTCCAACAAATGTTGGTCAATCTCTTGGATAACGCGGTGAAATTCTCCCCAACGGACAGTGTTGTTCGGGTGATCATTCGCCCCTTGGGACGAGAGATGCACTTCGTCGTCTCAGACGAAGGGCCAGGAATTCCAGCAGACGAACGGGCACTTGTTTTCGAAAGATTCCATCGTCGGTCCCGAGGGTCGGATCTCCATTCTGCCGGGTCTGGTCTCGGTCTGACAATCACTCAGGCCTTGGCAAAACTACACCAAGGACGAATCTCTGTGGGTGAAAGCCCTTCTGGCGGCGCCTTGATGACCCTTTCTTTGCCCCACGGGGTGGACGAATAGACCCTCTGGGATTTGTCCCTGGACTGGTTAGGCTGTTTGACAGAGTATTTATTTGATCTCAACATTTGGTTTTGCAGCATTTTGGGGAAAGAGATGATCAAGTTCTGGAAGCACATGACTTATGTTGCCCTTGCTATGGCCCTCTTGGGAGCTTGTCAATCATCAGGAGACAGCGATTCTAAACGAGGCTTTGGCGACCAAGAAATCTCTCTTCTTGAAACTCATCCTGAAGCTCAGACTACAGCCGGTTGGCTGAACCCCAAAACCCTCCAGATTGAAGTGTCCTCTACTCCGCCACTTGAGGACGACATGTATATCGAAGGAATCTTGGTGGGCTGGAAGTTCGTCGCTCTGACGGATGTCAAGGGACAACTACAAACGCCCCCTGTGAAACCCCGCTGCGACCGTGTGTGGTTAATTCTTGAAGATCGCAGCATCAAATTTCAGAAGGATGGCGCCACGCCACCAGAGCGCACCTACATCTCAGGTTACCTTGATCCTGAGACCACACTCTTCTATCCCGAGACAGCTAATATCGTGCGCTTGGCGCCGTCGGTTACCGTTGAAGAAGAATAGCTCAGGGTTACCAGAATTGGCCGAGGAATTTCCTTTCGAAGCCAGTGGCAAGAATCTCCTTAAGTGGTACGTAAAGAACAAAAGAACCCTGCCATGGCGTTCTTTGCGGGACCCCTACGCCATCTGGGTTTCCGAGATTCTTCTCCAGCAGACGACTGTTGCCGCCGTTCTTGGACGTTTCTTGCCATTCTTAGAGCAATTCCCCAATGTGGAGGCCTTGGCTGCCGCTTCCGAAGAGGAAGTCCTAACCGCCCTGCAGGGGCTTGGTTACTACCGTCGCTTTCGTGCCATGAAGCGAGGAGCCGAGGTCGTGGTGCGTGACTTGGGCGGTGAACTCCCTAACGACTTCGATGGTTGGAAAGCCCTGCCAGGGATCGGGGATTACACAGCAGGTGCTATTGCGAGCATTGCCCTCAATCACCCTGAGGCTGCGGTTGATGGCAATGTCGTGCGGGTGATGACACGTTTGTTGGCGATCTCAGGGATCCACGAAACACCTGCGGCGAAAAGGCAGATTGGCACCCTGGTTTTATTGATGATGGGCAAGATGAGCCCCTCTGAATTCAACCAAGCGCTTTTCGATCTCGGTGCCACGATTTGTCTTCCGGCGAACCCCAAGTGTGATGCCTGTCCCCTGGTGCCTTGGTGCCGGGCGTATCACACGGATCGAGTTTCGTTTTTTCCACAACGACCTCCGAAAACAAAAATGGTGGACGTAGAGGTCGCTGTTCTCCTTGTTCGTCGTGGCACTTCTTTTCTCATGTGTCGCCGTCCCTTCGATGCCAAGCGAATGCCGAACTTTCGTGAACTTCCCGAGGTTTGGCTGGAAAAAGAAGGAGATGCGAAGCAGGCACTCAGGAACCTTATTGGAGAAAAATGGGGGGTTGAGGTGCAAGTGGGAAGGGCTTTGTTGTCCTGCAAACATACAATCACCAAGCATCGATTGACTTGCTCACTCTACCAATGTGAATCTGACCTAGAAGATCTGGAGGGGATGGAGTGGGTGAGTCGTGATGAACTGAAAGACGCACCAACTTCAACAATTACCAAGAAACTATTGGCGCGCTTTGAGGATGCTTCATGAACGCTCGGCGAAGGTCGTGGTGGCAGCCAAGATGATCTAAGACAGCCGCAATGATCTCTTCCAAAGTCCAAAGTGTTTCTGGGTGGGACCATTGGGCGCCGTGGTTCCATGTGCGGGACCCCCATTCATAAAGAAGAGGTCGGATCTTGGCGTCTTGATAGGGGCAACTCAAGTATTCAGAGTCGCGATTGGGTCCGACAAATCGAGTCATGACTTGACCGAAATCATAAGCGCGAATCTGATTGCTGATGGAAAGAGGTAACTCCTTGGGAATCCAAATCTCAACAAGGCGGGTCATCTCCAGACGACAGCCACGCAAGTTGGTCCCTAAGAGTTGGGCACCAAAAAGATCACATCCTCTGAGATCTGCGTCTTGCAAGTTGGTGAAGCTGAGGTTTGCTCCTTGGAGGTCAGCGCCACGAAAATTCCAGCCTTTCAAGTTGAGGTGGGCGTAGTCGACTCCAGGTCTTGCTGCGGGGTTCTTGAGTTCGTGAAGTTCTTGGCGCGTATTGTGGTTTGGCATGGATTATCACACAGGACCCCGCTGGGGGGACTATTTCCTCTCAAATTCAAGGCCGAGAACCGGGATCGACAACGCACTGCACTTTACAGTGCTGCGCGGCACTGTCAAGTCCAGTGCCGCCCTGAGGTGCTGATAGAAAGTCACCCTGTTTTCCAGCTAAGAAGAACGCCGTAATTATTTATTGAAAAGAAACTTAAGTGCTATGGATCGAGTGAATGTGGAAGAGCATGAAGGCCCCACAGTTGAATTCCACTATGAATTTTTGATTCAGAATTGGGAAATTGCATGATGCGGAAGGCCAGGGGTGAACCCTGTTTTCCTTGAAAGAAAACAAGAGCATCGTGAAATAGGCTTCGGGCCAGCTGAATGTCAGCCGGACGCTTATGGATCCTCCCTAATAGGGAAAAGCTCGCCGCCATGGGCCAAAGTAGTTGAACACTGGGGCGGTCTCTTCGTCCTTGCACCATGTTTCTAGCCGCCATCCATGGGCCCCCAGGGGACTTTTTGAGCACGGCAGTTCTGAATCGTTTCGCCATACGGTCCAAGAGAGGGTCGAATTGCTTGTCATTTGACTTCAAGCGATACATGGCAACGGCATTGAAGAAAATGTTGTGCATCCATGGTTTCCAGGACACGGGTTTCATCTGAATGTTATCCAAATAACCCATCTTCCCATGTCGCTTTGTTTCGAGAGTTTGCCAACGAGCAATAGTTCCTTTGGCCATCTTCAGATCTTCTTGGTGTCCCAAGACTTCAAAGAGGGCTACTAAGTTGTCAATGTTCCATCCGGGGATACGAGTTCCCCAATTGCCATTCCATTTGTCGGGATGATTTCGCCGAATGAAATCGCGGTTGAGCAAAGCCGCTTCCAAGGACCAAAGATCGCCGGTAATGAGATAATGGAGCAAAGGACCTTTGACCCAAGTGTGAGATTCAATGGGGTGGTAGTAGTTTCCATGCCACCAACCTTTCTCATAGAACTGACCTCCGCGACGATTGATGGGGGAGTCTCGGTCATGATCTTGATCGATGTCCCGCCTGTGCTTTGCCATTGACTGTCCCAAGGTCAAAAAGCGCGGGTCGCCGCTTCTAAGAAACTGAAATAGCATCGAAAATGGCAGGTCGTAGTGAAGGGAGCAATAGCCGTCACCCCAAGGAATATCGCCAAAATTGAACCAACCGTAAAAGACGCTCCGCCCATAGGTGCCACCCCGGGCGATGAATTCTGGATAACCAATTTTCCCTAAACCAGGTTGGTTGTCTGCCGCTTGGTCATCCACCATGAGCTGAGAAAACCGGTCGAATCTTTGAGCGTCGGATGACTTGGAATAGGACCGTGGGGTTATCAAGTAGCCCAGGAGATCTCGTCCAGCCATGGCTTCAGGTCTAACTGTTACATGAAGGGGCTTTCTCGTGATCGCCCGGGTGCGCATGGCCGCTTCATGGGGACTTTGGCCGCTGATGTTCATGAACAACCGATGGCTCTTGGCTCTCGCTCCTTCGAAACGATAATTGTTCTTCGATTTTGGATCGAGCTCCCCTTTGTTGGGCAAACCGTATCGTCCACGAAAGTGGGGCCCGCTCCCACCGGCCGGAAAAATGTCGCAGAGAACGACGCTTTCTTGGACGCTCCAAGCCTTGGGAGCGTTTTCCCAGAAATCGACGAAACCGTAGGAGAAACTTCTCTTGCTGTTGCCTAAGGCAAAGCAGCCATGGTGACGAACTCCCTGTGACTTTGCCGCGCCGTCTGCCCAGATCTGAAAGCGGGAAGACTCAGCCGGTTGGTTTTTCTTGTAGGGCGCTCTATGGTCTTGGAGCAATGCGAATCCTTGGGCAGGGTAGGAGTTTCTTGATGTGGATACGGTCGTAGAGCCCACGAGGCGCGGCAAGCTAAGACTCAGTCGGTCAAACCAAACGTGGGATTCTTTTGTGGCCATGTGTCCATAGGGGCCGGGGTTCACCAAGCGAAAATCGACAGCGATCTCCGCCGCCCCGGAGATAAACCTGAGTCGCATTTCAAAAATAAGGCCATCAACTTGAGTGCTAACCAAGAAGGTAAATTGAAGGGAACTCAATTTTTCGATTTTGAACTGCCATGGGCTCACTTGGCCTTCGACTTCTTTTTCGTTGGTGTAGAAAAGTTCTAAGGCTGGTGCAGCCAAAAGATCCTCAGAGCCTTTCTTGATTGAGCGAAGTAGAGCGGGTTTTGATCGGTCGAATGATAATTGGTGACCATTCCAAAGAACAGTTGTCACATCCTTTTCTTGGGTGACTTGAATATGGCCTTCAGGAGCTTTGCTCTGGATTATCTTGAACGGGAATTTGGAACTTGTGTTTAGGGGAAAGGAAACTTCGATCCAGTCGATGGGGGCGCTGGTATCTGAGATGAGGCCAGCCCGTCGGGAAAGAACTTCGAAGTGAGCTGGGATCTTGGTGTTGTTTCCATCAACTAAGCAAAGACCCTGCGTGCGGTAAATCTGCGTCGTTTGCCGGAGGAAAATGCCTGCTTGAATGCCCTCAGCTTCAGCGAAGGGGGAGCGCCCACCCACCAAGATGATGTCCTGGGCAACGACTTCTTGCTCTTGGCTGAAAGAGGTGGTGCTGAGGAAGCAGAAGAAAAGAAGTAGCGACCGTAGTGCGGTCATCTATTCTCTTTCCTTGAGGGCTTTTTGCTGCTTTAAGTACCGACGGACAGGAAAGATGACTCCGATCCCCAGAAGAATGACGAGGGCGATGCAGACGCCAATGGCGACCCGTCTTGTGGTCTCCATGTCGACTTCAAGAATGAGAAGCCCCAGGGTGATTGCCAGGAGAGTCGAAAGAATGCCCAAAAGGATTTTTTCTGGCCCGATCATGGATTTTCTCCAACACACAATTTCTGCCACAATAGGCTTCGACCAAAGGTTCGAAACTAAGTTACTGATCGATGACCATCGACCCCAACTGATTTCGGGGCGGATAGGACAAACCAAGATGCCTGATTTCGACGATGAGATCCAGTTTTCACCAATCGTGAACCATGATGCTTTCATGCGGATTGCTTTGAAAGAGGCATCTTACGCTTTGGAAGAAGGTGAAGTACCTGTGGGGGCCGTTATAGTCAAGAATGGCAAGATTATTGGGCGAGGCCACAATCAACGGGAAACTCTCAATGACCCAACGGCCCATGCGGAAATGATTGCCATCACCCAAGCTGCGGCGGAATTAGAGAATTGGCGACTGGTTGGGGCTACTCTCTACGTGACCTTGGAACCTTGTCCGATGTGCGCTGGGGCCTTGGTCAATGCGCGGATGAAAAGGGTTGTGTTTGGTGTTGACGACCGCCGGGCCGGTGGTTGTGGTTCCGTTCTCAATATCGCCCAACACGATCGTCTGAATCACCATGTTGAAGTGGTTCACTCGATCCTGAAGGAAGAATGCGGAGGGATTCTTCAGGATTTCTTCCGTTCTAGGCGGGAAACCTAGGCAGATTTCAGATTTCAGTTTGGCCTTTGCACCGTCTAAAGGCGGGTTTTGAATCGAAATTTGATGGTGAGCCCCCAATTGGGGCCTGATCTCTTGGGTTTTCGGTTCTGCGGGATTGAAGGGGCCTCTTCTGCGCCATAGAATCCGCCTCATGTCCGAGGCGATCGACCTCTCGGACAGGGAGGGATGCCGGAGTGGTCGAACGGGCCGGTTTCGAAAACCGGTGTACTCGCAAGGGTACCCAGGGTTCGAATCCCTGTCCCTCCGCTTGGAGAGATGTCGGAGTGGTCGAACGAGCACGCTTGGAAAGCGTGTGTACTCGAAAGGGTACCCAGGGTTCGAATCCCTGTCTCTCCGCCATATTGGGCCCCGATCTCACAAAGATCGGGGCTTTTTTTGTGGGCCCACCCAAAAGAACCTTTGCCACGGCCAAACTCAGGTGAATGGACCAGCAAATTCAGGCTTCACCTTTTTTGCCCTTCCTGTAGAATCTGCCCCAATGCGTTTTGGGGCCATAAGATAGCTCTCAAAGCGGGATGCGGATGGTTTTCCCAGTGAGGTTTTCCCCATGACCCGAATTAGGTCTATCTTGGCAATTTCTTTGTGTCTGAGTTGCTTATCGCTTACGGCGAATGCGGCATCTTGGAAGCCCAGGCTCGTGGCTCATGATGGGTATTCTCTGACAGAAGGGGGTGCCGAATTCGGGCTTTCTTTTCTCCCGGTGGACGATACTTCTGCTGAAGCGAGGGGGAAGGTGCC
>WFTN01000383.1 GCA_015485455.1 Planctomycetota bacterium
CTCGAACTAGTTTTTGCCCAATTCGACTGAGCCGCTTTTGCGCGCGATCAAGCCACCCTGGCCAATGTCCAAACGGATCGACAAAGATCGCCGGGTTGCCATCAGCGAACTGATAGCGATTCATGCCCGCGGCAAAGCCGATTTGGTCGAGCTGAAGAAAGCGGCCAATCAAAGGCGCATACGCACGTGCTCTGAAATGGTAGAGACCAACGACATGGTCATAAACACGCCCCTGGAAGCCAAGGGGGTTTCCGAGAGGTGAAGCAGCAACGACACTCCCCGTGCTATCAAGGATCGTCGTCACACCGAAAACGGTGTATTCATAGCTTTCTACCTTCGCGCCGGTGTCGTCAGTCAAACAAAGCACTGACCCTTGAGCATCAACGACGTAGTACCATCGGTCACCTGCGGCATTCTCGAAGCACAATGGATTGTCAACACCATGTGCGTGCAGAATGTGCCCTTGAACGATTCCGTTTCGATAAACCTGACAAACTTCATCTTTATCATAGAGAAATTCCTCGACAATCGCAGTCTCGTGCCAGGTTCGTCGAATCCTGCGACCCAAAGCGTCGTATTCGAAAGACGCCTTCAGGGCGTTTGAGCTAGGAACACGGACTTCGACGAGCCGGTTGGCATAGTCGTAGTGAAACGTGGAAATGCCGTCAGCCGACAAATTGCCGTTGGCATCATAGGTAAACGCCTGCCCTGCGACCGAATCGTAACGATTCTCTGTGCCAACGACGTAGGGCCAAGTCGTTGGAGCGCCACCGAAGGGAGTACTGGTTCCCACCGTTCGGTTCCCACGGTTGTCAAGGACGTACTCTGTCGTGCTGTCGAAGACAGTTGGAGTTTCTGGTACATCCGCATTCTTGGTGATCTTGGTAATTTGGCTCAGTTCGTTGAGATCGAAGATGTCCCACTTGCCTGTTTCCAGTTTCTTGATCGCCGTGACATTGTTTCTTCCATCGAGCTGATATTCGCGGCCTCCAATGATTGCACCCGAGCTATGTTGGTACTTGACAAGGTTCGGCCGCAGCAGATCATCTTGTTCAACCTGGACCGTCATTCCGTTACCCAGGGTGCCGATCAAGTTCAGCGAAGCGCCTTCATAGGAAAAGCTGGCTATTGCTTCTGCTCCATTCGCTGTCAACCGCTGGATCGACGTCAAACGACTGATAGAATCGTAGTCATAGGATGTCTTGCCAGACAAATTGACATCACGCTCTATCCTGTTGCCTCGCAAGTCATAAGTATTGGCAACTGACCGGGAGCCTGTGGAGTCACTGACTAGGCGACTACCCAAGTCCCATTGGAGATGGACATCTTCTTGCGGATTCCCATTGCTCGCTGAGACCAACCGGCCTAAGGCATCATAGGCATACGATTCACTCAGAACTCCTATGGTGATCGCCGACGGCTGGACCGACCTTGAGACCAAGCGCCCCATCGCGTCGTAGCTATTGCTCACGACAGTTCCTGACCGATCTGTGCTGGAAGTTAGTTGTCCGATCTTGTCATAGGCGAATGATTCTGTTGCAGCGCTGCCCGCATATGTTACGGAAGTTACATTTCCGGATTGATCCCATGTTTGGGTCGCGCCATCACCATTCCCGTCGAATTGAGAAATTAGTCGTCCAGCGGAGTCAAAAGTCCGTACTTCGCGGTCAACCCAGGCTCCATCCTTGTAGTCTCGCTGCCGGAGAAGGTTGCCCAAGCCGTCGTAAATGAAGTCGGTTACATTGCCAGCTCCATTTCCCGATAGGACCACCTGGCCAAGAGAATTCCATTCCTCAATCTTGCTTTGACTCTCCACCTCATTGGCGTCAAACAAGGTGGTTGAAGTGATGTTTCCCATGGAGTCATAGGACAACTGTTGTCGAGTGCGAAGGATATCGGATCCGCCAACACGATCATAGACTCGCGTATTGACTAGTCTCCCATTTACGTACTCATAGTCAGCTCTATTTCCCATGTCATCGGTAACGGTCACTTGACGCCCGACGCCATCTGTCGTGAAGTCCGTTTCAGCGCCGGTTGGCGAGATTGTTTTAAGAATCTTACCGGTTCGATCCCACCAGGTTGTCGTCTCAGAGAATGTTTCAGTTCCTTGAGAATCAACATCAACAAGCATACGAATCCGAATTGCCCGATCATGAGCATCAAAATCTGTCTCCTGGGCGCTCAGCAAGACATCGTCGTTGATGTCAGGCGTGCCCATAGAATCCCATGATTCCATTCGAGCGACCTGCCCAGACGGGCTGTACGACAATCTGTCGATTCGTCCGTTGGGAAAATGGGTCGCGACCTGACGCCCGAAATCGTCGTATTCGTAGGAAACGGTTGTCCCCAAAGGCGAGAAGATCTCTGCAAGACGCCCACCAGCGTCATAGCCGAACCTGGTTTCTGCTTCTAACGAAGTTCCCACCGCGGTTTTCGTGAAGAAAACCAAATCACGCTCGTCAAGAGTCGTCTCAGAAATCGCCCCGGCTGCATCGGTCATCCGTAAGACGCGCCCGGCAGCATCTCTTTCATATGTCGTCGTCATCCAGGATCCGTCAGAGATTTCTCTTCGTTCGGCTATGACATTTCCCTGAAGGTCAACATCGAATTCCGTTGTTATGCTTGGGTTTGCTGCATCAAAGGAGCCATCGGCGAATCGCACTTCAGTCTCAGTGGCGACCTTGTTGCCCTCGATGTCGTAAATGAGACGAGTCTCTGCGCCGTTCGCCAATCTAACCTTGGTTACGAATCCGAATTCGTTGTACTCATACTCCGTTGACAGGCCAGCTGGGTTTGTTTCCTTCTTTAGCCTGCCTAGAGAATCCGATTCAAAATCTGTCGTCTCAACCGTACCGGCTCCATGGTGCAACTTCATCCAACGACGGTTTCCTGCGTCTTCTCCATATCGAAAGAACTCAGGTCCCCAATAGTCATAAGTCGTCACTCGGCCCTCGGCATCCGTCGCAGACAACAGTTGCCCAAACTGGTTGTAGGTATAGGATCTCTGAGCGGTTTGGATCTGAGGAAACGAAAGAGCAGGAAGAGTCTTAACAAGCAAGTTGCCCTTGACGTCATATTGATAGGACGTTGTCCGTCCAGCAGTGTCCGTTTCTGACGTTACTAAGTTGAAGTCTGTTGAGTAGGTTGTCGTTTCGATTTCAAAGGTGCCGGGATCGGACAAATTGTATCTCTTAATTGAAACAACATTGCCGCTTTGTGGATCTCTTGCTTCTTCGACAACTATCCCATCTGGCGTGATAACGCGGAAAGCATTACCAAAAGAATCGGTTTCATAATGAGTGACCCACTCCGTTGGTTCATTCGCCCTCAATCCGGTCGTTTGGATAGCTTCGCGGATCAAGCTATCTCTGGCCACGTCAAAGGTGTATTTGGTCACATCTCCATCAAAGTCATTGGTCGTTACTTCTTTTTCTCCTGCGGCGTTGACTGCGTACGCAATCGTAGAAGTATGGCCATTCAGGGTTTGCTGTACGACGCGATCTGACTGGTCAAAGAAGTTCTGAAAGGTCACGACCTGTGCGGTATTCTTGATCTCCGCTAGGTTATCTCGCCGTGTTGGGTCAATCTCATCTTCATAACTCCAGAACTCTTTTTTGCCGTTGGGCCAAGTGATTTCAGCCAAGAACCCCTCGGAGTCATAGGCAAATCGAAACGAACGGCCTGTATGATCGGCGATTGTGGCAATCCGGCCACTAGAATAGTAGGTAAACCCGATCCTCCGATGCTGCAACGCGCCGACCACTTGGACCAACTGGCCGCAGGAATACTCGAGGGTTTTTGTGTTGCCATTGCGATCAGAAATTGAGCTCAGGAAACCGTCGGCGTTATAGACACGCGAGTTCCCGTGCTTGTCGAAGCGCAGGAAACTTTCACCGACTTGAGCAATGACATCCGACCCGGGATGGCCTGTCGTGTATTCTCCATTGACCAAGAAATAGTCAATTGGAATAAAACCGTCCGCAACGACAACGAGCTTTCCAGGTTCAACTCGCAGTCTTTCGTCGAAAGAATGAGCAATGTTCCGCCCCAACGGACCATCATAGACCTGCTGGCTATGGTAGGTAAATTCGAGAGTGAGGGCGCCACCAAGATCGTCAATCGCAAAGAGAGGGCGTGTTACCCAGAGAGCACCGCTTGACAGATCAATCGGGTCAAGGCACGC
>WFTN01000384.1 GCA_015485455.1 Planctomycetota bacterium
AAGCTCCACGGTATGAATCAAGCTCATGAAGAGGTCGCCGACTCTGGCGCCATTTTTCGTCTTATAAAAGAGAGCATTCTTGCGATGCAAAATGGCTTTCTTCAATGCGCGATCACAAATATTGTTGTCCAAAGGCGCGCCAGCTTCCCTCAAGAATAGCGTCAGTTTGGACCAATGCTTTTGCACATAACGAATGGCTTCACCTAAGATGGAGTTTGGTTCAACCAAACGCTCGTCTATTTTCTTAGCCATCCATACAGCGAGTCCTGCCATGGCGGGCTCGCTCTTTTCCTGATGAAAGTTAAGACGTTCTTCAGCAGTCAGGTTGTTTTCCCGAGCAAAGGCATCGTTGTGGTAGACCTCCTTGAAGACTTCAAGCACGTGAAGAGTTTCATCGGGAAAGGCGACTTTAATGTCGACAAATTTTCGTCTAGCATGGGCAATGCAATTTGCGACGATCGTTTCAAATTCGCCCTTTGTGTTGTGGGACAAGGCGTCACACATTTGGATTGGCAAAGGCAAATCTTCTTGTCTTTGTTTAAGCAGATCCTCTAGGTTTTCACCAGCATGTTGATTTCCTGTGAAGAAGACGGCGATGCGCCGTCCTTCCGCAATTGAAACAATGCCGGAGCTATAGATACCTTGGCGACCTTTTGAGTCTTCCAAAGCTAAAGTTGAAGCGAGATTTAGTATCTTCATCACCGTATCGTCATTGTGAATGACTTCACCTTGGGCTGCTTGTCGAATGAGCTCCTTGTGAGCAGGCGTTATTAAGTCTGCTGCCTTCTCTACTATCTCCCATTGGGTTGAAGCTGGTAATGGAATTCCCAAGTCTTTCTGCAATCGGTTGAGTCGATGAAAAGGAAGCCCACAGCCATACTTGAGAAGAGCAATCATAGTTGAGGCTGATTCGTCGTACTTTGTGCTTCCTATTCCTGCTGGCGTTTCTGCGGTTAGGATCTTGCCGCAAAGATTGCAGCGAAAACGCTCAAGCTCGTATACCTTGGCACTCAGCGGTGCGACTCCAACGATGCGTACCAAAACAGCTGGTTTCGATTGGCGGTAGAGCTTGCCTTTGTCACAGTCGGGGCAATCATCCTTTGCTTTCAAGGTTCTATGGCTAACCTTGATTTTCTCGGCCTGGCGATAAGTCTCTACTGAGTTTCTGCCGTGGCCCTTAGCTATCTTCTTAGTCTCGTCTTTGGTTGCCAAAGTAGTATCAGAGGATCCATCATTGGCTTTAATCTCTGCTAATTCTCCATCGGTCGCTTTAGCTGGTTCTTTGGGGAAGACGTTTTTCGTTTTCTCTGTAGCTGATCCGAAGATGAATTTGCGCAAGCGAAGAATGGAAGCGTCTTTTGCTTGAAGCTCTTGAGTGATGAAGGCCAAGGTGTTCATGGCGGCATCCAATTTGTTGCGCTCTGATTCAGCCAAGGCAGACTTTCCGGATTTCTGGATGATGGCTTTGAGCTCTTCGAGCTCAAGCTCTTGAATTCCAGAGGCCTTCTTGGATTTGTTCTTTTGCTTTTTTCTCGAAGACTTCAAATCAAAATCCGATCAAAATCACTTCACTCCAAACCTCAAGAACGACCTTGTTCTTGGTTCAATTTTCCACGGATTGTGATAGCAGAGAAGAGCCCCAAAATCTAGCCCAAAACCACTTTAGATTGGAATCTTTATTGAGCGCCAATCTGGTGCTGCTTGCGTTTCAACGGGGTTTCCGTTGCGCAGAAGGACATGAAGTTCATGGGCTTCCAATAGGCGAGAGGATTCAGACGTCTCGTTGGGCCAAAAACGAAAACGGCCCTTCGATAATCTTTTGTGACAAAGCCAAAATCCCTGGCCGTCATAAAAGAGAATCTTGACCGCTGTACTCCGGCGATTGCGGAATACGAAAACTGCGCCAGAAAATGGGTCGCAGTCCAAAATGCTAGAGCAGCGGCGAGATAGCCCGTCAATGCCACAGCGAAAATCAGCAGGTTCAACAGCGACATAGACTCGTGTTTGTGGCGTAATCTGGATCATCGCTGATAGCCGCGAAAGGCCGAGACTAACGCCGGTAAGTCAAAAGAGCTGCCAGCCGAAAACCTGACCGTCATCTTGCCACCATCCGGGCTTGTAACCTCGAGTGTGCTGGAGGAGCTATTGGATTCCAAGGTGAGCTGCTGAGGACGCAATTCCACGAAGTCTGTTGAACCCTGCTTTCTTTTGGCTCTTGATGACGGCTTCTTGTCACCGCGCACATGGTGTTTCAGGTCCGTATAGCCAATCTTCAGGCTTCTCGATACGAGAGACACGCCATGCTCTTTGGCAAGACCGATTGCGGCCGCCCAAAGTTCTTGGGGCATTCGCCTGCTGCGAGTTGGGGATTGACGCCATTCATCGATTTGGTGGCGGACCTTGAGAATATCTGGGGAAGTGGGGAAGAAATGGATTTGTCGGGTGTGTTCATGCTTGGCCTTTGGTTGTTTGGGTTTCTAAGGCCATGAGTTTAGGTCAATGAAAAGTGCTATTCATGCACGCTTGCCGAAAGGACACGTTAAACTGGGTCAATCTTATTTCACCGAATCGTAGGTACTTCCGATGGACGGCCGAGTAAGTAGACCCGTCGAATACCCAAATAACGACTATCCTGCACTGCTCGACGCATCTCGGGGACAACTTTCGGATCGTATATTTTTTCAGATACTTCAAGATCCAATGAATAGCGAAAATTCTCGTCAAAGAACCTTAATCGACTGCTCAATAGACCCCGTAAACGAGTGATATGCCAATGCTGATCCGATCCTATCAATGGCGCCGATCGGCGAAAGATTGTTGTCGGAACGCCCTGAAAGGACAACCCAGTATCCTTATGAATGAAGAAAAAGTCGTTTTCCAAAGCCGCAAGTAGTTTCTCCGGGGGCACTCTTGCTGAATCTATTGGTGCGCCGTCGGCATACCAAATTTCTCCGGCGAAACCGGCGCTTTGTTGGACCGCTCTCGTGGGTTGAATGTCTATGCCTTCAGGGACCGTTCCGCTTGGCAGATCTTCGTAAAGTCCGCAGAACCTCACAAAATGATCTACTATCTTCCTTCCATATTCACTGACAATGGACCAACTACAAAAAACCTTTTTCGATTTGGAATAGGTACGCACATGGGTGTAAACAGTGCCGCGCTTGAAGTCAAATTTGGATCCATCGAACAACGGCTTTTCGAAGTGACTGACGATCGTATTTTCACTCAAGAACGTTATCTTAGTGTTCTTGGAAATCGCATTCAGTGAATTGTGCAAATACTTCTTTATGTCGTCGCTTGGCAAATCAACATCGCGAAGCTCCTTCAACGGTCCTGGCTCAAGTATGCTTTGATGTTCGTCTCGCAAATTTGTCATGTGCGTTGGCGCACTGCTTAGTATCATTGTCGAGCTTTTTGCTTTTTCGACGTCGGTAAGCGAGACTGTTATTGAATCTTCGCTTTTCTTCGCTGAATTACACGCAACAAAATTTGAAGATACAATTACTAAGCCTAAGAAGATTGCCGACAACACCCCATTCCTTGAACTAACAATCGCAGTCGAATAGTTTTTCAAGTATGTCAATGTCTTTCTCATACATGTTGATCAAATTTTGATTTTTTCGAATCTGCTCATTTAGGCCAGCCACGATGTCCTGCCTGTAGAGTTCGACCATTGTAGTAATTATGGATCCCAATCCGCCTCCGCCTCCGCCTCCGCCTCCTCGAGCAGCTCGCCCGGAAGCCAAATTACTTCTAAGTATGCGATCTTCGTCTAGAGCGTGGGGATCGCTAAATATGTCAGAGTTGTCTTCCGCTTCTGCATTAATTGCGTCTTGCAACTTTTCCTTGGCCGTGCCCGAGAGCATTTCCTGAACTTGCTTTTCAAGCCTATCATTTTCTCGCAATAGTTTGGTTATTCTTTCGCGCAAATCAGCCACAATTGCACATATTTTCGTACACCGACCATCGCGAGAGTTGAGGAACCAAAAAAGTCGATCGAGGGGTACTTTGAATAGACCGTACCCAAAACTAATCGCCCTATTGCCACTCGGAGAAAATAGAGTCGAATTGAAATTTTCGAGGATTAGATCCTTGGCAACATCAGACAAGTCGTCGAAGGAGTCTCCAGCTCCACTCGTATTCGAAGCATTGCCGGAAGTAATTCGGAACGAAGTCGGTTTTGATTTGGTAGGTTTCACGAATTTAATCTCTTTTCTTGAGCCTAATTAAGTGACAAAGGTTCGAAACACGCACCTCCATGCTTTTTGGTATCAAAGCTCAGCTTGCTTACTGGTGAGACATCACAAGGTCCGCATCAAACAACACGCGCGGATCTTCAGTCCCGGCCCCACCTGTCGTCACCTCAGCGCTGAGCCTCAGAAACGAATAACTCACATCGTCAACAGCAGTTGATGGCGAGGAATTATCTGGCGGCGCGTCAGTCGAGAGAGCAAACGTCAAAGTCCCCAATCCCGTCGTCAGCCAGACTTGTCCGTCGTAACTGCCTTCCAAGGTCAGAACGAGCGAATCGCCGTCTTCGATCCCAGCGGACTGAACCAATGTTACGCTGACCATAACCCGATTCCCTTGGACGGTGACCGCATGAGAATTGCAGCGACTGACATGGCCAGCAGCTGTGTCAAGATAGGCGTTTTCAAACATGACCTCTCGAACAATATCCATCATCATGGTTGTTCCCCTATTGCTCTGAGAACGCTAATGAGGCATCAAACAGTGACTTCGGAGTTGTACCTGCCGTTAGTGCCGCATGAACTCGCACATATGCGTAATCCATGCCCGCAAAAGGGACATTGTCATTCCCGATAGGTGCGACAATGCCGATCGATATCGCAGCAGGCCGTTCCCAAGCCAGACCATCATAACTACCTTCAAGGGTAAACGTCGTCGTCGACCCCGTAGTCGCATTGGTCACGGTGGCATTCAAGACCACCTTGTTTCCACGAGCCGGAACTGGGTCCGAAGTGATGGTAATCGTATTGCCTTCCAAATATTGATCTCTGAAGACTTCAATTTCCTGGTTCATGACTTTGGATCCTTTCATTGATCACTGAAAACAAGTTGAGCTGAAAATCTAACGCTGCCGCCAGCAACGATGGAACGCAAGCGTAAATACGGATAGTCGACAGCAAGTTGTGCTGTAGCTTGCTGCAAAGGCACGTTCGGGGTGCCAGATACTGAGATCGAGAGACTCTGAATGCTCTCTCTCGTCCAAATCTTGCGGTTGTAACTGCCCTCGGCATAAACTTCGAAAGACCAAGACGAAGTCTCCTTGGCGTTCTCGATGGTGACTGAAATAGCTACATTTTGATAAGGGACATGGACGCCTACTGAATTTGCATTTCTAACACGGTTTGTCTCGGTTGAGAGAGTGACTTTGTCGAATGTTGTCTCTTCTTTAACTGTTATAAGTTGTTCCGTGTTCACTGCATTGCCTCACTGACTCGTAAAAATCAAACTCGCATTGAAGATGGCTTGGGTGTTTCCCGAACCAATGAGATTGGCCTTCAGTCTCAAGAAAGCATAGTTGATTCTCACCGTATCAAACGACCGCCGATTCAGTGGGTTAGCCGAACCAACTTGCACTTGTTCACTGGCCGCATTCAATCCATCAACCTGCCAAACCTTGCCGTCATAACTCCCCTCAAGCAGAAGTTTAAGTTTGTCATTCGGACCAAGCCCAAGGCTGTTTACCACCGTTAAGTCTATTTTGACGCTGTTACCAACCACAGGAATAGGCTGCGAAAGTACTTTTCCAACGTCACTACTTGGCGAGCCAGTTCTTTCCAAGTGTTCTCGGCTATAGACCTTTACAATATGGACTCTACCGTTTGACATGCTATTCCCTGGTGTATGAGGCAATAAGACTAAATGATGACTTTGCGCCACAATCGGTCACAAGAGCTATGGCTCTTGCGCTTCTCAATCTGGAAGGATTTTTCTCAACCACGACGAAGTCGTCTTCGCGTCGGCTTGTGACTTTCACCATGCTCTCCCAATCAACAAGATTACTTCCGCCAGACAATTCGAATGAGAAACGCCCATCGCCCATCGCAAGTCCTTTCGTCGTGACAACGAACTCGCCACTCTCGATCTCCAGCGATTCAGAGGCCATGGCATTGAATTGAGCCACACCGACACATCTCTTGGGGAAAATTTCTGTTTCGAAGTCGGCCATAATGACTACTGCTCGGAGAAAGAAACGGTGGCGTCAAAAATTGCGGTGGCGCTGGTGCCTGCAACCGCACGGACACGCACCCAAGCGACATCAAGAGCAGCCTTCGCTACCGTGGTGAACCCAAAGTCTGTTAAGGCCGTTGCGGTGGCAAGATTGTCCCACGCCAAACCGTCGTAACTACCTTCCAGCGAAAGGGTCAGGCTGCCACCAGTGACATTAATGGCCGTGACCGCTAAGACGACCTCATTGCCCTCGGCAGCGACGGGGTCTGATGTCAAAGAATCGACCTTTGTTTGCTGAAGGAATTGCCTTCTGAATACCGGAGTGGCTGAATTGATCATTTCGTTTCTTCCTTACTGATGCGAGAAAACAACGTTGACATCGAGAATTCCAATACTTGCCGTCGCGGACGTGGCAGACATCTGCGCGGAAACTCTTACCCATGCGTAGTCAAAAACTCCGCCTGGGGAACCGACCGCCGACTGGCTGTTGCCAAAAGTAGAGAGATCAAGCGTTGCTCCGCCATCTTCCCAAACTTTCCCGTCGTAGCTTCCTTGAAGATTGACGACGATACCAATGCCGCCATTGGTACTAGTATTGCGCACCGTTGCGTTTAACACAGCACGATTGCCCCTCGCTGGAAACACTTGGGAGATCGTCTCGTTCTTAGAAGAGGACGTGTTCTCGATGTATTGCTTGGAAAAGACTGGGACTGAAATACTCATCGCTGCAGATTCCTTTCGAGATGGTGCTTTGGCGTTCTCTCACCAATGATCTTGCCCCGAGGACGGCGCAAGGTGAAGGAGCGGCCCCTTCGACTGTTATTCGTGATGAACGCCAAAGCCCATCCCCTTACCTCCCTTGAATATGGAACGGTTGCCAAGAACAGTCAAGAACAGTCAAGAACAGTCTTAGTTTATTTTGAAATATTTTCGGTGCGTTTATCTTTGGTTGATGAGTTGCACGCACAAGAATGTGGCGATCTCACTGTCATGATGCACAACAACTATCCTGAGTTGATGAAGGACGTCCGCGGTATCTCGGAAGAAACAACCACCGGTGTTCACCGCCTCTAGCAGATGGCTAAAGAAGGAACCCTTAAGGTTCCTGCGATCAACGTCAATGACTCTGTCACCAAGTCCAAGTTCGATAACCTCTACGGTTGCCGCGAATCTTTGCTCGACGGCATCAAGCGTGCCACAGACGTCATGATCTCGGGCAAGAAGT
>WFTN01000385.1 GCA_015485455.1 Planctomycetota bacterium
CCATCTTAGAACTCGGCGAGCTATGAACCTGATTGACCTCTGAGGAGTTCTCCTCAGCACCCAGTCAATTTGATTGATGTCAGATGTGGTCTTCAAACAAATGAGAGACGATCTCGACGAACTTCTTGGTGACGATGGGGTGATGGACTTGGTGTCCGAGTTCTCGGCCTTGGCCGACAAAAGAGTATGGCACGGAGGCATAGCTAAAGAAAGACTTGGTGGGCGCTGTCTCCGCTGCGAACGTTTGGTCCGCTGGTGTACGGAGCAAACTGAGACAAGAGCAGTAGCTCCAACAGCCCATTTCAGCTCGCGATTTTGACAGAATCTGGTCGCCCTACAGCCGACATGTTGTTGAGGATATTGCACGCCAGCATCGCCTCATGAATCAACCACTTTGGGGTTGGTTGGCTACAACAACGATCATGGGCAGAGTTGCGCAATCTCTCTTTGTTGCGTCACCGTCCGTTATGTACCCGAAGAACGCCTTCTCCACAGTTCCTTGTTGGCGATAGCCAGCTTCTTCCTTCTTCTTCGACGACGACGACCGACTTTCTTAACCCGTCGGACCATTTTGTTCCTGTTCTTCGTTCCGTTCTTGTTGACGCGAGAATTCTTGATTGGCCGCAGATGGTGAGATCGAAGTGGGGAGGGATCATGTCTATCTGTGTTGATGTCTATGTGGCCCGCAGCCCTGCCTTGATTCGCATGACCTCCAAGGTTGAATTAGCCAATGGTGTCACTGACGTGGGAACGGGGGAGATCACGTTTCCCGATAGACGTCTGGATCGCTGCCAGTACTCCTCATCGGCTGAAGTGCTTTCAGTGGTGGTTTGCAATCCTGGCTTGACGCCCATTTCGGCGGGCTCTGCCATTCGCCACTTTCCAAGCTGTCATGGGTGTCCCCACAGCCCCCTACTTCGCCATCAGCAACGCAGGAGAGCTACTTCAGTGGTAGCGATCTGACAAAACGGGCCATTGATTGGCAAGCCAAGAATGGGCAAGGGGCCCCATGATTCTGGGCAAGAACAGATGTAGGCACTATTTTGCAAGAAATATCTTGCGCAATGGTTCGTCCACAGTTTATTGTGGGAATCTGTTAGAGAGCCAAGCGCGCCAAATTATCACTTTTGAGCCGATTCATTCGCGAGAATCACTCAAATTCCGTTCATTTGGAATCTGTGGAAGGAAAGCCAATGAGAAGCCTCGTCGCCCTAGTTCAGCAGTTCAGCAGTTCAGCAGTTCAGCAGTTCAGCAGTTCAGCAGTTCAGCAGTTCAGCAGTTCAGCAGTTCAGTTATGGTCCTTTGCTGCCTAACCTTAACGGCGTTTAGCCAAAGCCCGGGTCCTTATCCAACGGAACCCCCAACACATACATCTGCAGGAACTGGGCTTTGGAGTTCGGCAACAACATGGACTCCTGTGGCGCCCATCACCACAACAGTCCCCCTTCAATCCACAGACATCATCCTGATCCAAGCAGGCCACACTGTGACTCTCGATCTTCTTATCGATTGTGCCAAGGCGATTATTGTTGACGGCACGCTGATTGTTGACAACAACCTTCAGGACTGGTGCTTTGAACTCCTCTATGTTCGAAATGGCGGAAAATTGAAGGTTGGCACGTCCCTTTCCCCTTTCACAGGAAATCTGAACATTCGATTAGCAGAAGATTTCTCCACCTCGCCACCAACCCCTGGGCGACTCTTCGTGGATCCCGGTGGAAACATCAGGATGTGGGGCAATCAGAATGGCCAGCTCCCACACGGTCGTCTCTCAGAAACTCTTCTCACCGGCCAAAACAGAATACGAGTAGTTGGCAATCCTGGGTGGGCTGTGGGCGACAAGGTCGTGGTTGCTTCAACAGACTACGACACCAACGATGCCGAAGAATTCACTATAACATCGGTCACGAACCTCCCTCCACCTTCCAGGATGGAATATGGCATAGATCACCCCGCGACCTTTCAGCATTTTGTCGGCACCTTAGATCCAGGTCCATCCAAAACCATGAAAATTGCAGCGGAAGTGGGCCTTCTTTCCCGCAATATTACGGTTCAAGGGCCTGTGGGGCCAGCCACAACGAAATGGGGCGGTTTCATTCGGTTCGGCGAGAATCCAGCACCCGGTACGGGGCCCAGCGACCATACTCCAGCAACTCCAGCTCCTCGGGTCAACATCAACTGGGTCGAATTCACTGGTCTTGGTAATCGCCTAGTCGAAGGCGAGTATCCCATCCATTTCCACTACGGCGGGGCTATGGCGGTGGGGCGCATTGGGGCCTCTTCGTTTCATCACAATTACAATCGCTCCATCGTTGTGCACCACACAACAAATGTTCAGCTCACCGACAATGTCTCTTACCACACCTACGGCCACGCATTCTATTTCGCATCCGGCCTTGAAAAAGGTTGTACCCTCACCGGCAACTTGGGGCTTTCGACACTTGCAGCTGAGGACGGTGTTGTCGATCCGAAGGATCCAACAGGGCAAACTATTCTGAAGCCCTTGAACAAGAGAGACAAGGCACCGTCGACTTTTTGGATTAAGACCTTGGATTGCACTGTCGACAACAACATCTCAGCAGGGTCTGAAGGAACGGGCTTCTGGATTGAAAATCCTCATGAAGTGTTTTCCTACCAGGGAATCGAGCCTTTGCCCGTCCCGAATGGCGTACCATTCGGCCCAGCTCTCCCAGCGCCTAATACGAACACGCCAACCCCAAAATGGTCGTTTGACGGCAATTTGGCCCACTCTTCCGTTGAGCATGGCTACTTTGGTGACCATCAGGTCATCCAATGGGGGCAAGCTGCGAACCACGCGTTCAAAGTAGATGGTTTCACTGCGTACAAATGTGGGCAGTACGGCATCTTTAGTCGCAACTTTGGCCATGTGCTTTGGGAAAACTTGAGAGTGGCTGATTGCCAAGTCGGACTTTATGCCGCGAGCATTGCCTTTCCTGGCAGCGACGGTGAGGCCGTCACAACTTTCAAGGACTCCCTTGTTATCGGCGAATCCTTAAACACGGGAACTATTGCGAGCGGTTGGGATGTGGAGGAAATCTTCGCTGGTCGCAGTCTATCTACGATTAGTTTAGAGATGAACTTGTACCCCAATGGTGGCGTATGGGGTTTTGAAGTTTATGATGGCCAAGTCACGGTTGATGACGTTGAGTTTGTGAATTTCAATACTCACCAAGTCGCATCCGGGGGAATCCCGCGAAAAGCCGCCGCCATTATCAACCGGCTCCAGAAGATCGAATACAACACAGATCCCCGCAATATGATGATTGGTGCTTCCTTCACCAACGTACCCATGAAGAACCGGGTGTTCTTTCGTACAGGACTCCCCGGTGCCAACGCCGTGAATCACGCCGTGCTCTGGAATCCTGACGGTTCGGTCACAAGTTTTGGAGCTCCAGGCCAGAGTGGGCCCGCCGGATACATCACCACCGATCAACCAGCTATGCTGCACACGGGAGCCAGTAAAACTGGGACTCCTGGCTTAGATGACGCTATCTGGGATGCTGATTGGAATGCTTGGCGGGTTCCCGATCTTCCGCGGAGTGCGACAGAGTCGGGCAGGGGAATCGTCCAGATGCTTTTCTGGGATAAGAACGGGACCCATGGCTCCGGGTCCAACGGCGTGGCAGCGTTCATGCGTCTGACCCGTGTCGTCCCAGGTGGAGGCCCAGCGCCTTTTATTGATAGCCATCACATCCATGATGCAGCCGAAAGCTTTTTTTCGAACCTCTATCCCTTCAACATCAAGCAAGGTGAGGTTTACGAAGTGACACCTCCCACGCCAACGGTCGGCCCCGGTACCCCTATTGACTTTGAAAACTTCAACATCGTCATGCGATTTTGCCGACCGGGGGATTGGGTGACATTGAAGATACCGATGATTCTTTCAGTTCCGATGATGCCCAACGAATACAAGCCAAAGACCTCAGCCTCGTCGTTCGATTTTCTTAGCTTCTTTCTGCATCAACGCATGGACTGTTTGGACTACTTTGGTCCCATGAGTGGCGGAAAAGTGCCCAAATTGGGCAACTACATTGATCCAGAAAAAAAGCCTATCCCCATCGTGTATGAGCGTCTTAGTCAGCAACTTTCCATTACGTCGAAAGAGAATGCGATTTCTCCAGATTCGGCAGTTGGCCTCCTTGGCGCGGCCTTAGGCGAGAGTACATCCCCGCCAACGATGGCGCCGACTACAAATGGGGGTGTGGTCAGTACGTCGCCATATGGTTTGGCTTGGGACTACGTTCCCTATGGCAATGGCAATGGCGACCTATATCTCCGAATTGTGTTGATGGACTATAGCGTCACGGGGCCTTATTCTACTTTTAATCCACCGGGGGCCTGGTTCATTCCAAAAGGCTTTGCCGTTCCGGGTGTTGATGTCATGTTTGAAGGTGGCGCTGTCACGGTTCACGTCAAGAATGTTCAATAGTAAGTCGAGAATTCGATTCAACAGGATTTTGCCATGTCAAACGGAAAACATCTGATGGGATTGGACTCTGTGCTTTTCTGTCTGGGAAGTCTCTTCAAGGGCGCTCACTTGAGTCGTTTCATGATTTTGCTCATGATCTGCTTTGTGTCAACGAGCGCAGATGCGCAGTTGCCACAGATCCTCTATTTGCCATTCAATGAAGGGGCGGGTACAGCAACGGCGGATTTGGCGGTACCTGGGCAGCCGAGTACTAACCCAACTTTGACGAATTCTAATAGTTGGAATCTCTCTGATCCTTATTTGGGAAGTGCAGCATGGGAGCCTAGTCAACTCGGACTCGACATTGTTAATGCTGGTACAATTTTTGGGACATCGGGAGCTTTTAGTTTTGAATTTGCCCTTAAGCCTGAGCCCTCGATTCCTGTTGGTGCGCTTGGTGTCATTACAGAGAGTGCTTTGTTTCGTCTTTCGCTTCAGGAGAATAGCATTGGGGAGTTCCGTTTTACGTTCTCGAGTTCGCCAGCCCTAGTGCAAGACCTTGGGCCGCCACTGCCACTGAACGAATGGACATTCGTTTCCATTGTTTACGATCCATCGCTAAACTTGCTTTTCCTCTATTTTGACGCAGAACTAGTCGATGTTGCGTTTCCAACGGACTTCTTTGGCAGTCCGGTCATTCTAACTTTGGCGAGTGGAG
>WFTN01000386.1 GCA_015485455.1 Planctomycetota bacterium
ACAGTCAGCATTTTCGCGAATTCACTGTCACCATCGACCAAGTCCCATACTTCACCACTCACAAGATCTTCTGCAAAACAATAAACCGTGTTGAAATTCCTGTCCTCTTCGAAGTACAGCAGAAGATCTGCACTCGAATCTTTGAATCGCTCATCGAGGCGTTTTGGCGAAAAGTGGGAAGCAAAGTCATTACGAATTGTGCTGATCACATTGGTTTTTCCAAAGTACTTCTTCAAGAAATCAAGGCTCGTCGATCCAGCCTCTGACAAATAGGTACGATTTGATCGCCCCAAGATACACGACAAGTAGTTTGTCCGAATAAGTTTCCAGGATTCGAATGACTTTCCAGCAAGTGACCGCAAGAAAAAGAAAAAGTATGCCTGCTGAGCATTCGTGTGATCGGCATCATCGGCGTCGTCGGGTTTCGTGCAATAGAGGGTGCGGTCTAGGAAGGACAGCTCGTTGGCTGCGTGAGAAAACGAGAGAAGACAGATGCGTTCGTCATCAGGCATTGATGCAACTTTTTCTCGGTCGATTTTGATCCTTTGAATTCTCATTAAATTGGCAAGCCCTTGTTTCTTTCATTTTCTTGGCAAGAATCAGTTACTCTCAACGCAACAAATTCAAGAAAAAATTCAGTTATCGAATTGCGATGATTAAGTTCTTGGCACTCGTATTCCCCAGCTTACCCAATTGAGCCTTGATAAAACCCAGAATCATCATCTTCCTTGCCTCTTAATTCCAGCGGATGGCTTTGAGTCAGCACAGGAATTTCGTCGCGGCCAAGCGTGAGTCGATTTCTCAGTCTCCAGAACAAACCGAGGCCGTCAGAGTAGAGCGTTTCAATTTGAATTGACGAGCTACATTCCACCGATCCCACTTGGAGATGCGCACCAGGCCAAAGATCGCCCAACTGGGCGAAGTCTTCTTCAGTGCCATCCTCCAACACGCACACAACTCGAAGTGAAAACGCGACCTTCATTGAGCCATCAAGCGATTCATTCTTGATCATTATCATTCCTGATATCGGTTCAAGAACAAGAACGAGCTGGGCCTGATTCCTTCTGAGTTCGTATTCGTTCGCCCATTTCGCCTCGACAGCAGCTTTCGCTGAAGCTGCAACTTGATTCTTTAGTTCGTCCCGAGTGAGAACGATCTCTTCAGCCTGTAAGCGCAGTTCTCGCGATTGCATGAAGTAGCCACAAATCAACCAAAAGAATGCCGGTGGAGCAAAGACGCCAGCCATAAAGTCGCCGATTTCATTTAGTTTCAAAGAGGCAATACTACCTGATTTGAAACACGCCAAGATGATGGCGGCTCCGAACCAAATAAGAGTACCGAGAATTGCCCACTTCTTTTGTTTACGAGTACTTCGCTCTGCATCTTGAATAGTATTGGATACCGCCATGCAGTTCCTTTCTGCTGTCGGTCACTTCAGTTTGTCCCGAGAAGTGACCACTTTGGATTCTCTACATTACTAAAGCACTGGAACACGCTTCGACTTGCCAGAATCAAGAAGAATCGATTCATTCAGGCCGAAACCGATTTCCAAGAGAAGTCGACATAGTTCTCATACACATGGAGATAGATTACATCTGCCAAAGTCGAGACATCTTCCGGAGTGTAATCATCGACGGGGAGCCCTGTCTTATCACTATAGAGGTGGTCGTGAATCATTCGTTTCACTTGCGCCTGGGTCTGCCGCGTCTCTCTCCAGTTGTCCAGTTTGGATAGCTCAAACTTAATGGCAGTGAGTAGCTCGGTGGCAATCTCTTTCACTTTGTTCCGACTTCGCGTCTTGAGTTCGTCTTTGGATTGGACCAGAAGGTCAAAGACAGCAAGGTGATCTTCACTCAAGCCTTCTTGAACGGCCCGCTGATATTCCATCGAGAGTTCATCTACGAAGGCTATCAGCTGAGCGAATGTCTCCTCGATGGTTACTCGGTCCGTTTCTTTGTTGTACTCCTTGATGATCTCGCGGTACCGTTCTTCGAAATTGGTACGAAGCGGGTTGTTCTTGATCATCTTTTTCAGCTTTTTCTCGACTGCATCCTTCATGGACTGCACCGTGGTGTTCTTGTTACTATTCCCTTCAAACTCACGACTCAACTTGTCAAAGTCGATATCGCTGATGTCAAAGGTCTTCCCCGAATACTCACCCGGCAGTCTGTGCCCTTCCTCATGAACCACGCTATCGCTGATGATACCGCGTAACGCCATCATGATCTTCGTGATGTCAGCGGCGTCCTTGTTCTCGCTCAGCCGTTTGTAGATGGCATCAACACCATCTGCTTTGTGCCGATACGGTCCGATCATTTGAGGCTCTGAAATTAGCGCCTTCCGCTTCTTGAATACTTCCCGTGCCAGCACCTCAAACGTGACTCGGGTCTTGTCATTTCGACAGACGGCATTCACCGCGGAGTTCTCGTTGGCCTTATCAAGTAGTGCCAATTTGTCGAAGCCCTTGGCCTTGACCAGATCTTTGAGATCAAAGCCGCACTCTTTGAGGTGGTCCCCGCATGAAGTGAGTGCTTCCACAAACTCCTTGAGTAGCTCCTCCATAGGCTTGGTGGGGCCTTCGGCTCCACCAGCTCCCCCCGTGTTACCGCCACCATATGTAGCCAGTGCGGCTCGGAGGCTCTTGAGCATCCCGTTGTAATCCACCAGGTGCCCGTTGTTTTTGCCTTTGGCCTTGCGGTTGGCCCGCGCAATGGCCTGCATCAACGTGTGCCCCTTCATGGGTTTGTCGAGATACATCGTCGAAAGACTCGGAACATCAAAGCCCGTCAGCCACATCGCACACACAAAGACCACGCGGAACGAGCTGCCGGGTTTTTTGAACTCCTCTGCCAAATCTTGACTCTTCATCCTCGCACGATGCGGGACAATGTCGATCCCCCACTCCTTGAAGCGCGTGACCTCGTTTTGCTCCTCACTGACTACGACGCAAGCCTCGGTGCTGTCGAGCCATTCGAGTTTTCGCACTTCGGTGTCGAGCCTTGAAGCTTGGGCTGCAAGCACGCGAACCCTCGTATCATCCACCTCATCTTTGAGCTTCGCCTTCAGGTCCTCTCCTTCGGCCTTCATACTCTCTACAAGCTTCTGCTGCCGCTTTACCTCTCCGTCCCAATACTTCACGAAGAGATCATGCATGCGAACACAAGTAACCTTGTCGAGCGCAACGTACATTGCCTTTCCGGTTTCCCAGCGTTTTGAATAGTGGGCGGTCATGTCACGGGCAATGCGATCAAGTCGGTCGTCAGCGGTAAGAATGTGGTAGTCCTTCGACAGGTACCGACTCAGGCTCGCTTCTTGGTCTTGATCAAGGTCGTATTTCTCCAACTCATCGGCGATGCGGTCGTTAATGTTTGAGGTCGCCAAGTCGAGTTTCTCTCCACGGTTGTCATAAAAGAGCGGTACCGTCGCCTTGTCTTCGATGGCGCGGCGGAAATCGTAAGTGGAAACGTACTCACCAAAGATTTGCCGAGTGAGCTGATCATCTTCACTTTTCATCAATGGGGTGCCTGTAAAGGCGATGAAAGAAGCATTCGGGAGCACTCGCCGCATGTTCTCAGCAAGCTTGCCTGACTGCGTGCGATGTGCTTCGTCGGCGATGACAATCACATTTTCACGTTGGGTATACGGCCCATCATCGTCCAAGTTGAACTTGTGGACCAAAGTGAAGATGTAGCGGTGGTCTTCTTGGAGGAGCTTCTTCAGATGTTTACCTGTGCTTGCATGAACGGCCTTGGCCTCACCCACGGCACCACAACCGGCAAAGGTTTTGGCGATCTGGTCATCCAGCTCTTTTCTGTCCGTAAGGATGACAAAGGTAAAGGAGCCAGCCACTTTGCGATGTACCTTCTGACTCAGGCACAGCATTGAGTACGACTTGCCAGAACCTTGGGTGTGCCAGAAAACACCTAACCGTCCTTTACGAACGTCGCGGTCTTGAACGGCACGAAAGGCCTTGTTGACCCCCATGAACTGATGGTTCGCCGCCATTGCCTTAATAGTCCCGCTACTTGGACTATCATCAAAGATTATGAAGCTTTCCACCACATCTAAGAAACGCCGCTTGTCGCAGAGCGCCTTGAGCATAGTCTGCCAATGCACAACCCCCGCATCATCTTCGTCAATACGTTTCCACTCGTGGAAGTACTCATAGGGGCTGACCATCGTCCCGACACGCGCCTCGATGCCGTTGCTCAACATGCAGAGCGCGTTGTGAAAAAAGAGGTGGGGAATCGTGTCGAGGTAGTCCTTGAGGTTCTTCTCGTAGGCAGTCTTGACGTTCTTGGTGCTCTTCTTCAGCTCTATGAACAATAAAGGAAGACCGTTCACAAAACCCATGATGTCAGGTCGCTTTCGGTAAGGCGAGCCGTTGATTCCTTTGACCCACATCTCCCGAACCACAAGAAAGTGGTTGGTGTCGGGGTTGTCGAAGTCGATGACCTTCAGACGTGGTGTGCGCCGAGTACCATCATCGGCCTTGTACTCCACCCTGACGCCGTCGCGGATGAGGTCGTAGAGGTCACGGTTCGCATTCAAAAGCGTCTTTGAAGCGTTGGATGCCGTAAGTTGGTCGACTGCCTCTTGGTAGACCTTTTCGGGAAGGTCGGGGTTTAGCTCCCTGAGCTTCGGGAGCAGGAACTTGGTGAGGACAATTTCATGCTCGTTGTTACGCCCAAGTGTCCCGCCCTCGCCCATCTTCTCGGAGTTGTAGGCATAGATGGACTCCCATTCGAGGGTGTCCTCGAAGTACTCGGCGGTCGTTTTCTGGACCAGGCGGTCCTCGGAGAAAGAGCTGCTCATACCGGGAGTCTCCCGTCCATAAATCGGGGAAGGAGAAGGTCTCGGGCTTCTCGGCAGCGTTGGTTTTGGTTTTCGAGATTGTTGAGCTGGTCACGATGCTTGCGAACGATTACCTCAAACTCATTCTTTACGCCATCAGTCGGCACGAGGATCTCTTTGCTGTAGGCATAGTTTCTGTTTAGACCGGGTACTGCAGCATCACTGCTCACAAAGACTAGCGACTTTAATGCTGAATAGATAAAGAGGGAAGTCTCCTCGGCAGATATGAAGTAGGTAGTATCAATTGGAAAAAAGTCGGTTTCGCACCAAAACACGGTGCCAACGTTGCCCTTCCGTCCAACGATGAGACCAGGCCCCGTAACCAATGCGGTCTTGTGCGTACCAACAACACCACTGGACCCGTAAACGGGAAAATCTCCCGCATCCCGAATCTTCTTTGGGAGCGATTTTCCGTAATTCAGTGTGAAGCACTTCCGGAGAGGTTTCCGCTCCCACCCCTCCGGCAGCCCATCCACAACCTTGACTCGTTCATGGCCGGGGAAGCGGAGATAGACGAACCACTCCCGATAAAGCAAATGAATGGCATCTTCCAAGAGAGCCATCCGTCGATTGTTATTCGCAATGAGGTCGTCGTAGGCGGAGAGGATGTCGGCGATGCGGGTTTGGATGGGAACGGGTGGCAGGTGGGATTTCACTGCTCGTATGCGCTTCGGCGCAGTGTGCTTGACCTTCGTACCTGTTGCAGTGGCACGGATCTGCGCTCTCACTCCTAATGTATTGAGAAGGTAACAAAGAAAGCGCTTGTCGAGCTTTGATTCGTCCAGGTCAGTAACAAGTCCGATACGCTGGTTGTGCAGGTATCGATCATCGGAAGGTACGAGTGCCGAACTACCTAGAAGTCCTTCACCTTGTTCAGTCATGGCGATAATCAAGTCATCACACGCCAATATGAAATCGTCCGGGGGACTCTGTGTGTAGAACTTCTCTTTGTCGCCCCTGTGGCGAAAGCCTCCAACTTCATGAAAGTTACCAGGAGTGACAACAATGTACTCGCCATCATTGCCGAAGAAATCGCCTTTAAGAGCGAATCCGTGCTTCACCTGGAAATAGTCGCCGATGATGCTTAATGGCCAACTCATCCCAACAACTCCTCAAAGTTGATGGTGATGGTCTTGGCTAGGTCCACAGCTTCCCCATTCAAGCTCGACAGCTCTATATGAATCTCCCGTAGCCGCTCTTCCACGTGCTCTTCGTCTTCAGGTTCCGGCGGAGCTACCCCAACGTAGCGACCGGGTGTCAAGCTGCCATCTTGCTCGCTGATCACTTGAAGTGTCACGACCTTACAAAGCCCCAACACATCAGCCATCACCGCATCGGGGAAGCGGGTCTGTAGCCAGGAAATCTGAGCGAATGGATAGTTCACCGACTGCACCGCTTCAAGGGCCGCACCACGGGCAGCGTCCAACGCAACCTGCTTCTTCTTTAGATCCCTATTGACCCAGCCTGATGCGACCGAAGCGGATAGCTCCTTGCGGGCATGGTCACAGGCACGAGCTGTGAGCTTCTGGACTTCGTTGATCTGCTTACGAAGCGTGGTCAGGCGAGCCACCGATGGCATCAAGGTCTCGTGCTGGTCTCGTTGTTCCGGGTTGGTGTTTCGACTGCCAGCACCGTGAGTCTTCTTCCAAGTCGTTAGGTTTCCTAAGAGCGCCTTTCGATCCGCCATAAAGGAAGTCAAAGCCTCGCCACGTTCTTTTAGGATGCTGTCGAAGGTGTCCTTCGGTTCCCCTGCCTCCAAACCGCTTTGAGCAAAGTTTCTTAGTTCTGTCGTTAGGTCACTCAAAGGGCCATCCAGACCCTTGAGACTGTCCGCCAATCCACTGAGTCCGGCCAAGGTCTCATCAAAGTAGCGACCCACCAGAGCTAAGTAGCGATCTGTCTCACCCCGATAGAGCCAGGTGATCGCCGTGAGGTTTTGGAGTTGCTCTTCGCTGAAGTCACGGATCTTCCGGCTGATGACCCGGTAGATGTTCCGAGCATCGAGCATCAACACCTTGCCGCGACGGGCCTCGGGGCGACCCCGCTCGAAGAACCACAACGAGCATGGCAATGCGCGAGTGTAGAAGAAGTTCGTGCCGATGGAGACGATGATGTCTACGTCTCCGGTGGCTGTGATTTCCTCCCTAATTGTCTTTTCGCCATGCCCAGCGTCAGTGGCCGACTGGGCCATGACAAAACCAGCCCGTCCCTTTTTGTTCAAGTATGAGTAGAAGTATTGAATCCAGAGATAGTTGCCATTGCTGACGGTTTTGGTCCTGGCACTGATGCCGGGAATGGCCTTGTCGGTGAAGAGCCGAGGGTCACCCTTGCACTTGGCCGGATCGATCATGTCAACGTTAAACGGTGGATTGGCCATGACATAGTCACACTTACCAATCAGGTCGCTCCAGCGGTCGTAGAAAGTGTTCCCTTGTTGGATGTCACCTTCAAGGCCGTGGACGGCAAGGTTCATTCGGGCGAGTTTGGTGTTTGTCTCGGTTTTTTCTCTGCCGTGAAAGGTGACCTTGGCGGTGACCTGTTCGCCTTCGGCGGCGATAGTGTGGGCTGCTTGAACGAACATACC
>WFTN01000387.1 GCA_015485455.1 Planctomycetota bacterium
GGGCCCCAGGATTGCGCGCAGGAGGGGCCATGACCCGTTCTTTCCTGGATATCGCTCAATTCCCAAGGTGATTGACTTGGAGCCCGGCTCAAGTGCGCCTACAATCCTTGGGCCTAGATCCGAGAAAACGGTTTCAGGCCAAGCCGAGTTGATCATTGAGGACAAATGACCGTGCATCCAGAACTATCAGAACGACGTAAGACCCGTGAATTAAGAGTGGGTCATGTTGGTATAGGGGCCGATCATCCCATTGTCGTCCAGTCTATGACAATCACTGACACTCGTGATATTGACGCGACTGTGGCTGAATCTAACCGCTTAGCAGAGGCAGGATGCGAAATGGTTCGCGTGGCTGTGGTGGACGACGAAGCAGCGAAGTGCTTGGGAGAGATCAAGAGCCAGATCAAGATTCCCCTTATTGCCGATATTCACTTCAATTACAAACATGCCTTAACCGCCATTGAACAGGGGGTCGACAAAGTTCGCATCAACCCGGGAAATATCGGTGGCGAGAAAAAATTTACCGAAGTTATCGAAAGACTTCGTGATGCAGGGATGCCGAGCCGCATTGGGGTCAATGCTGGTTCGCTGGAAATGGACCTCATTGAACGCTATGGCTTTCCCACTTCTGGCGCCTTAGTCGAAAGTGCCATGCGGCACATCGACACCTGCGATAAGTTGGGGTATTCGAACTTCTTGGTGAGCCTCAAGAGTTCAAGTGTTCCCATGACCGTGAAGGCCTATCGTTTGTTCGCGGAAAAGGTTCCAGAGATCCCGCTTCACTTAGGTGTGACCGAGGCTGGCGATCCGCAATATGGTGCTGTGAAATCGGCCGCAGGTTTGGGAGGACTCCTTGTAGACGGAATTGGAGACACCATTCGTGTTTCCCTTCTGGGCGATCCCTGCATTGAAATCCCTGTGGCATTCGACATCCTCAAGGCCACCGGTCGCCGGGTTATCAGCCCCGAGATTGTGGCTTGCCCCTCATGTGGTCGAATCGAAATTGACCTCGAGAAAATCGTCGATGAGGTCAAGCAACGTTTGGGTTATTCGAAATTGCCCATTATCGTCTCCGTCTTAGGTTGTGTCGTCAATGGACCAGGTGAAGCCAGGGAAGCCGATATTGGCATAGCAGCGGGAAAAGGTTTCGGCATGCTCTTTAAGAAAGGCGTGATGGTTCGCAAACTCAAAGAAGATGAAATGGTCGACGCCCTGGTGGATGAGATCCAAAAAATGGAGGCCGAAGGCGCTGCCGGCATGCACGGATAGGCGGTTCTCACGTCGCGAAATAGAATTAACGTCCCCAAGTGCCGTCGGCTCCTGGGGGCGTTTCTTATTATTTTGAGATGGTACTGAGAATGTTGGCGATTTCAGATTTCACCTGAGCGTTTCTTTCTTGCTGCCCCTGTGCTTTCAATTGGGCCACCAAGAATTCGTTGCCTTGGCGGATGAGATTGCCAGCACCGCGGACAGCATGAAGACGCCTGGCGTCGTCACCATGCTGAATGTCTCCAGCGACCCGCCCTAAGACACCGGGAGAAGGGGCATGCGATGCCAATTCCAATGAACCAGGCCAAGGTTTGCGCCCTGCGGCCTCTCTTTCGCTCATGAATTCCAAGAGCATTTCAGAGAGCTCTTCTGTTGCCCGTTTGGCCACGTCCAGCAAACGGTCATACTCTAGATTCATGAACGCGCTCTTCAAAACACCCCGATAAAAATCGTCGTTGTCCAGGATTGCCGCAGGAAGAGCCGTGTCTGCATAAGCCGCACGAAAGATCTCTTCGTCATTGGTACGGTGAGCTTCTTGAAGAAGCCGGATTGATGTGGCGTCACCAGGCAAGAAATTGAGAGCTTTAAGAATCATCCGGCGTTCGAGTGCATCTCCTTGGTCATAAAGTTGAAACAGGTCTAAGGAAGAACCGTGCTCTGCGTTTCGAACCAAGAGCTCAGAGGCAGCCAGGTCACAATGCCTCATAGAAGCCAAGCGCAGACCATTCACTTTTGCTTCCGCCTCTGCTTCTACAAAGCTACGGCCAATCTTGCGGGGTAGGGAGGCGAAATGTATCTCAAGATAGGAAGCCCCGTCCTTCTCCAAACGAGCCCCCATGGCCTTGAGAGTTTCTTTCTGTTCACCATTCAGGTGTTCGTCACACAGTTGTGAAATGATCTCTATCGACATGCTTCTAACCTTGCTTACATCTTGCTGGGGTCTTGACCCCGGAGAACAGAGTTGCCATCAAATGTATCTGTCCATTGAAGGACAGGTTCTGCCTCCCACTCGTTCACGTCACCTCGGCCGCCTTGACCAAAGAAAGTGGTGGGGTTCTTCCAAACAAGTGTATCGATGTCCTCTGTTTTCATTCCAGCAGCGACCATTTCTGTCACTGTCTTTGGCACACTCAAAGGATCACTCACCCCCCAATCACAGGCGCTGTTGATGATCATGTTTTCGACGCCGAATTCTTGGAGCACATGAACCATGCGCTTAGGTGTCATTTTCGTATTGGGATAGATAGAAAAACCTTGCATGGCGCCGCTTTCATGAGTGATGCGAACGGTCTCTTCGTTACCATGGTCAATAAGAACACGTCCCATGTCGATACCTGAGTTCTTGGCGATATCTAAGCAACGTTCAAATCCGGCCTTCTTGTTGCGATGGGGGGTGTGAATCAAGATTGGAAGATCATGATCGATAGCCAACTGGATTTGTGCTTCGAAATACTTCTCTTCTTTTTCAGTCATGTCGTCGAGACCGATTTCGCCGACGCCCACAACAGAGTTTTTCTCTAAGAAACGGGGCAGGACTTCCATCACCGCATCGTTGACCCGGTCGTCGTTGGCCTCCCGTGGATTGAGGCCCATGGTGCAAACATGATGGATGCCGAATTGCTCAGAGCGGTGGCGTTCCCAGCCCAAGATGGTGTCGAAGTAGTCGATAAATGATCCGACATTGGTCCTAGGTTGCCCCAACCAAAACGCCGGCTCCAAGACCACGCGAATTCCTGCCTCTCTCATAGCGACATAATCATCAGTGACCCGGGAGAACATATGGGCGTGGGGTTCGAAAATCTTCTGCTTCATGGAAACTCACTCAAAATACAATGGATTGGGCCACTATAGCGATTTCGTTCACTCAGCAACAAATCGGGATTGTCGCAGACCATGGGAAAAACGAGAATCCCAAGCCAAAGTTCGATGAAACAGGGGGCAAGAGTGGATTTAGACCAATTTAGAGCAGAATCCAGACATTCTTCATCAAGAGCTTCCAAGGGAGAAATTTCGCCTCCTTGGACCTCTCCCAGAAACACCGTTCCGCGGCGAGATGGGCAGAATTCAACAAAACGTGCCTCAAATCCTCTTTCTCGACTCCCAGCGCAGGAGAAATCGAGATCCTGTCCTTGGACAAGCATAGGAAGCCGCTCAAGAAAGCGAGTAAGTGGCTAAGTCCAAGGAAGACAATGGGTTGGTTGAAAAAAGGGAGGGGCTGCCGTAGAATTTGACGGTCCTCTGGTGGTGGTAGAGAAGAGGCAGATCGCAGTCGAGAGCGGCAGCGCCGTTGTGTTTTGATTTTGAATTCGATCATGTTGACCTAGCCCGTGGGCTCCGGTCGCCAATGAAG
>WFTN01000388.1 GCA_015485455.1 Planctomycetota bacterium
GTCTCTGGTCAAAACTCGAACAACTCTGTTCGGGTGACGGATGACTTTATGGAAGCGGTTCTTAACGACGCCGATTGGCAAACCCGCTACCGGACAACAGGTGAAGTCGGCAAGACTCTCAAAGCCAAGAAGTTGATGGATCAAATTGCTGAATCGGCTTGGCGCTGCGCCGATCCGGGGATTCAATACGACACCAACATCAACCGCTGGCACACTTGCCCGAATACAGACCGTATCAACGCTTCGAACCCCTGTTCCGAATATATGTTCTTGGATGATTCGGCCTGTAACTTGGCTTCGATCAACTTGATGAAGTACTTGAGCAGTGACAATGTCTTTGATGTCGCTGGTTTCCATCATGCCTGCCGCACATTCTTCACGGCCCAAGAGATCATCGTCGACATGGCTTCCTACCCCACCAAGCAAATTGGCAAGAACTCACATGAGTATCGCCCATTAGGTTTGGGATACGCCAACTTGGGTGCCATGTTGATGGTTTCCGGTTTGCCCTATGATAGTGACAAGGGGCGGGCTGTTTGTGGTGGTGTCACTGCATTGATGACAGCCACAGCCTATACCACGTCAGCGGAAATGGCTGCTTCTAAGGGTCCGTTCAAGGGGTACAAGAAAAACGCTGAACCCTTTCTCAAGGTCATGAAGATGCACCGAGAGGAGGCCTACGGCATCAGCGATGAAGATTGCCCAGCAGACCTGCTTCAAGCGGCCCGAGTCGAGTGGGATCGGGTTGTTGAGATGGGAACGGCTCACGGTTTCCGAAATGCCCAAGCTACTGTGTTGGCACCAACTGGTACTATCGGCCTGCTGATGGATTGCGACACGACGGGGGTAGAGCCAGATTTCGCTTTGGTGAAGTTCAAGAAGTTGGCCGGTGGCGGTTACTTCAAGATCATGAACAATTCTGTTGTTCCAGCTCTTGCCAACTTGGGTTACACCCGCAATGAGATCCGAGACATCTCAAGCTATATTCTGGGCAGCCAGAGCTTTGACGAATCTCCTTTCGTCAATCGCAAAGCCCTTCTGGCTAAGGGACTGCGCCAAGAAGATGTCGATAAGGCTGAAGCAACTCTTGCGGGTTCTTTCGAAATTGAGACGGCATTTAGCCCCTTCGTTCTGGACGAAAGTGCTTTTGCCAACCTAAAAATCCCGGCAGAGAAATATAAAGAGCCCGGTTTCTCTTTGTTGCTTCATTTGGGTTTCTCTCGGGAAGAGATTACCGCCAGTAGTGAGCACATTTGTGGCACCATGACGATCGAAGGTGCTCCCCATTTGCGTCAGCAAGATTTGCCCGTTTTTGATTGTGCTAATCGCTGTGGTGAAAAAGGACAACGGTTCATTCATCACAATGGCCACATCCGTATGATGGCCGCAGCCCAGCCATTCATTTCCGGGGCCATTTCCAAGACCATCAATATGCCAAATGATGTTTCTGTTGATGATATTCATCATACTTACTTGGAAAGCTGGCGACTGGGTTTGAAGGCCGTCGCTCTTTACCGAGATGGTTGCAAAGCAAGTCAACCACTTTCAGCAAAGTCGGACCAACAAACCGATTCGAAAGCCAGTTCCGAAATTCTGGCTGAGCTGGAAGCGGCGAAAGCGAAGGTAAAGGAGTTGGAGACCCGTTTGGAGAGTCGTCAACCACTTCTCAAGAGAAGGCGCTTGCCTCAACACCGTCGTGGCACGACCCAAGAAGCCACGATTGGTGGGCAAAAAGTCTACTTGAGAACAGGTGAATATAAAGACGGTACTCTCGGCGAGATTTTTATCGACATGCACAAGGAAGGTGCGGCTTTGCGAAGCATGATGAACTGTTTTGCAATCTCAATTTCCTTAGGTCTTCAACATGGTGTTCCTTTGGAAGAGTTTGTCAACGTCTTTACATTTACTCGCTTTGAGCCTCAAGGTCCAGTCAATCACCCGAACATCAAGTTTGCCACCAGCGTCATTGATTACATTTTCCGTGTGCTTGGTTTCGAGTATCTTGGACGCACAGATTTCGTTCATGTCAAACCGGCGGATGGAATCGAAGAAGGCCTCGTCGCCTCGGACGAAGTAGAAGAAGACAAACGCCAAAAGTTGGTTGCTGATTCGAAAAGTCTAGGGATGGAAGTCGCAGAAAGCTCGGTACCGAAACCGGCTCCCAGTGATCGATGCCTCAACTTAGGTCTTGACCAGTCTTTGGGAAACATGATGGGGGATGCACCCTTCTGTGATGTTTGCGGTCACATCACCGTTCGAAATGGCTCTTGCTACAAATGTATGAATTGCGGCAGTTCTATGGGGTGCTCGTGATTCTGGTGAAACGCTTTTAGATGAATCATTGGGGTGTTGCTTTTCTGAGGCAGCACCCCTTTTCCATGTTCGGTGGGGCAAGAAGCGATGAATCAAACTGGGCCAAGCAGGTTTAACGAAGTCCATGGGGCTTTGACTACGGATTATCTTCGATCGTTGGTTGAAAACGAACATTTGGGGTCGAATATGACGATTGCGCCCCAACAGTTTCAGCCGGCAAGCCTTGATCTCACTTTGTCGGCGGAAGCTTACAAACTTCCTGGGTCCATCCTTCCATTGCGGGGTGAAACAGTGAGGCAGGCGCTGTCGAGTTTTCATGCCCGTTCCTTAGACCTGTCCAAGCCGACGTTCTTGGATCGAGGACAGGTCTATCTGATTCGGCTTAACGAAACCCTCAATCTTCCGGATTCCGTGGGGGCTTATACCAACAACAAAAGTAGTACCGGTCGTATCGATTTACAGACACGTACCATCAGCGATGGCAACCCTCGATACGAGAAGCATGCCAGAGGATACTGTGGAGATCTTTGGGTTGAGGTTATTACCAAGTCCTTCGACGTTTGTGTGACTGCGGGTATTTCTTTGAATCAAGCCATCTTCTACGGCGAACGTGCGCTCTTGAGTGACGCGGAGTTGAAAGCATTGATGGCGGATGTGCCACTGATGTACACGAAAGAAGGGCTGCCATGGAACATAGACGAAGTTGTCTTAGATCATGGGCTCATGATGTCTGTGGACTTGGATCAAGATGTCGTCGGGTTTGTAGCCAAGAAATCGCCGGAGCCCCTATTCTTGGATCGGCCAGGTACCCATGACCCCCGAGAATTCTTCGACCCGATTCGGCGTCCGAAAAATGCTCGCCTTCTTTTGATGAAAGGTCATTTCTACATATTGAGTACGCTGGAATATCTGCGAGTTCCGACAAACTTGGCAGTGGAGATGTTGCCTTACGAAACGACAGCGGGGGAATTTCGCGCCCACTATGCCGGATTCTTTGACCCCGGATTCGGCTATGGCGTTTGTGGTGAAGTGTTGGGAACACCGGCTGTGCTCGAAGTCAGGCCCTATGATGATGACCTTATTTTGCGGCATGGCCAACCCATTTGCAAAATGGCCTATGAACGACTTTGCGGCACTACGGAGCAGATTTATGGTGTTGGTGGGAGCAATCATTATGCCCACCAGCGGGGCCCCAGACTCTCCAAGTATTTTGCCGATTAGCTATTCACTTCATGGCCTTGGCAAGAGGGGTTTGATCCTATTGAGGTAGGACTCGAGATGGGCACCAGGACAAAGCGTCGATTTCTTTGGCACGTCCCTGAGCATTGAACGATGACTTGAGACGAAGTGGGGGTGGATCTTGTAAGACTCGCACAACCATGAAAGTAATCGCTTCAATGATTTCTTTTGGCTTGGAGTTGGGTCTCGCTTGACGAAGTTTCCCATGAGGCAAACGCCAATGTTGCCGCGATTCAGGTCTTTGTTGCCCGCATGAGCTCCTTGCCACTTGAGATCCCGCCCTTGCCAGATGCGTCCGGAACCATCAATAAGATAGTGGTAACCTAGGTCCGCCCAACCGCGGTCGTCTTGATGGAATTTTTGATAAGAACGCATTTGAGCTGTGGCTGCAGACATGGACGTGGGGGGGATCTCTGGCGAGGCCGCATGGTGGACGGTAATGCGCCAGGGTTTTGTCATTCTCATAGGGGCCCCCGCTTGTTTGATTTTCTTGGCACCCCAGACCGATCTGTCGAGAACTTCAGGGGCCAAGACGCTTGGCATTTGGATTTTCGATGCTTTCCCTGCTTGTTTCCCCCGTGATCTATTGGCCTTCATGAGACCATCATCCAGTTCTTTGTAGCCAAAAGCGGTCTTGTCATGGATACGGTTATGGTAACTCTGAGCCCGGGCAATGCGACCTCGTTGGAGGCTACCTTTACCAAGGCGGACTAAGGCTCGATCTTGAAGGCGAGCGTTTTCTGCGAAAGAAACGGCCTCCAGATAGTGGCGTTCAGCAGAGGTCCAGCTATTCTTGCCTTCATAGGCTCGGGCCAAGCCCATGGAAATCAAGTAAGTCGATATCTTGTTTCTTTTTTTATTGGCTGATCTGGCTCGATAGAAAGACGTGACCGCTTCATCGTAGCGTCCCAAAGAAACAAGACAGTCTCCCATGAGCTGGGACACGTCTGTCTTTTCTTTCTGACTGCTGGCGCGAAACCGGGATTCTGTGAGTAGACTAAGTGCACTTTCATATTGCCCTCGGTCGATTTCGTGGCGCGCCAATGCGATCCCACTTCCTGCAGCCTCTCGGTCATGCAGTGAATTGTCACTTGCGCAAGCGAAAATGCTGAACAGAAGCAGCAAAGGCGTCAGTTTCCAATAAGAATGATCCATGAGCATAGCTTCCGGGACAGGTTTGATTTGGGCCGGTTTCCGCATTTCATGGTCAGACAATGACATGTGGGGGGGATTTCGTCCAATTGTGTCCGTGGATTCGCTTGCAGAATTCTCGATTCAAGGCAGGATAGCGAAAACAAGCTGGCGACGAAGAATAGGTCTTAAGAAGAGGGTTGATTGTGGCATTAACAAGAGAAGAAGCGTGGGCCCATCTTTGCTCCTGGACTGAGAGTCTACCCTTACGCCAACATGCCAGGGCGGTGGAGGTCGTTATGAAGGCTGCGGCTCAAAAATATGG
>WFTN01000389.1 GCA_015485455.1 Planctomycetota bacterium
GGAGAGATTCCGCAGAGAAACTGCAGCCTGTAGCGAGCTCAACCACCCTGCCATCGTGCCAATTTATGAGGTCGGTCAAGAAGGCAGCTCCCTCTACTACACCATGCGCTATGTGGAAGGCGAACCCTTTCGCGACTACGCTCATCGTGTCCTCCATCCTGAAATGGACTCCCAAGAATCCCCGACGCCCCCTCAAGGAATCAGTGTCAGTTTCTTCAAACAAGCTGTGGGCCTCATCAGGACAACGGCACGCATGCGAGCCCGCGTCAACATCTCTCCCCAGGGCATAGAAGGCATCCTCCGGGTTGGAGAAGAAACAGCCCGGGCCTTGGCTCACGCCCACAACCACGGCGTTATTCACCGCGATGTAAAGCCCGCCAATATCATGGTTGATGGCCAAGGGGCCGCTCAGTTGCTCGACTTTGGTCTGGCCAAAAGCGAGACGACGGCCACCATGACCCGAACCGGGCTACTCGTAGGAACCATCGCCTACATGGCTCCCGAACAAGTCACTGATGACCTTGGCGACGTAGATGGCCGTGCTGACATTTACTCCTTGGGTGTCGCCCTGTTCGAGTGTTTGGCGGGTTGCCGACCATTTCAAGGAGCATCGTCTGAAGCACTGATCTTTCAAACACTGAACAAACCGGCACCCTCGCCACTGATTTTTGTCCCCGAACTCTCACGGGACATTGAAACAATTATTCTCAAGTGCCTGGAGAAAAATCCAGAGAGAAGATATACCACGGCGTCAGAGCTCGCCGATGACATAGCCCGTATTCGAGCTCACAAAAAGATCGAGGCCCAGCCCTTGGGACCTCTGGGAAAAATCTGGCGCTGGTGCGAATATCACAAGGCCGCTGCCGGCCTCATAGCTCTCGTCCTCATCCTCTTGGCAGGCATCCCCGTTCTGGCGTGGCAACAAGACTATGTCGACAGGCAAAAGGCTCTCGCTGATTTCTTGGAGGCAGACAAGAAAACACAAAAGCACATCAGCCAATACGAACTCCTCAAAGAAGAGCTCAAGAAGGTCCGATTCGATCTCATTGAACAAGAGCGCAAGACCCCCGACGCCATTCCAGCTACGGACAAGCGTAAGAGTCAACTCTTAGAATTTCGCTCTCGACTTTCCCAATTGATCGAGGCAATCCGAACTCAAGCCGTGGAAGCCGAATTCGCCCACGCCCGGGCCCGAGAGATTCTCGGGCATCCCTCCCCAGAAGCTGAAGAACGATTTGCTGCCTTCTTATTCTCACAACTCTTGGACGCCGAATCAGCCGGCGATGCAGAGCGCTTTTCTGCCCTTGGGGATCAATTGAAAAACACCTCTTTCAAAGATCGCATCGTTGGATCCGGCTCTTTGTATCTTCGCACCTCCCCTCCAGGCGCAACCTTCGCCATTCGCCGCGTCACCGACGATGCCAAGAAAATGCTGATGCCTAGCAAGTTCATTTGGGCTCATGGCAAGACGCCAATCGATGGCTTAGACCTTCCTTGCGGACACTATGTCGTTGAACTTGAGCAGCTCAAGGGCCCAAGAATCACCTACCCCATCTTCATCGAACGAGGAGAATCTTGGGGGCAACCATCTTGGCATGGCGGCCTCTTCAAAGACAAGGACTGGACCGTGCCAGTTCCTTCCCACAGAGACATTGATGCCAAGGCGTGGAGCCTGGTACCGGGGGGACCCTTCCAATCGATCGTCAATCGCGATATGAACCCAGCCTCAAGTCAATCAACTTGGTTGTGGCTCGACAGTTTCTTGATGAAACGGTTGGAGGTAACTGGGTCAGAATACGCCGAGTTCCTCGCCACTAGAAACAAGAGTAAACAACGGCCCCTTCAAGCACCATTCAAAGTGGTGCCGAGACAACCTGACGGAAACCTTCAAGAAGTCTTCATGGTTCCGGCTGCGACCACCTTGTCACCACCACTCTACCGACAGACGATGCTTCTATCCCCCGTCGCCAGCATTAGCCAAAGAAACGCCCGAGACTTCGCAACCTGGGCCACAACAACGTACGGCTCAGGAGTTAAGCTCCCGACAAGCCTTCAGTGGGAGAAAGCTGCCAAGGGGATAGACGGGCGTCTCTATCCTTGGGGTAACCATTTCGACGAGGAGTACATCCACCCATGCGGCTTCATCGATGGAAAGCTCGTCCCTCCGCAACCCACTCCCAAAGATTCAAAGGATAGAAGTCCCTATGGCATTCTGGAACTATCTGGTGGTGTGCGGGAATGGTGCGGCGACGGTCATGATTTGCTTGATGGAGAAACGACGCCCTACTTAGTTGGTGGCAACGCCGTCTGGGGTCTCTTCTCGGGCCGTAGTTTCATGGTGACTCCTCGGGAATTCATGGCCTACGATAATGTTCTTTTTGACTCTGGGATTCGCTTAGTCATGCCATGGAGAGCGCAGTCAAAATGAACGAAGAAAAGAGCATGGGACGTTTCCGGGCCCAGAGGAATCGACAACCCACACCTGAAGAAATCCTCCGTCGACTTCAACGAGATTTGGAGGCAGTCCCCGAAGACAAGAAAAGCAGAATCGTCGACCGTTACCTCATCAAGTATCCCAACCAATCGTTGAGAATACGCGAGCTTCAGGTCAATCCCGGAGAGTTCGACGATGATCGCACTGTCCTTGCCCATCGACCGAGTATGCCCCAAAATCTTGACCCGGATCAAACCCAAATTGCTCAAAGATCCCATGCCACACAACCTAAGGGCAACATTCCGGACGTGGGCAGTAGGGCCCTTGACGTTCCACGGGTAGACCTACCGGCGAGTGCTCCGCGTTTTCTGGGAACCTACCGCATCATAAAGGAACTCGGCCGGGGAGGCATGGGGGTGGTTTACCTGGGAATGGATGACTCCATGGCCCGCCTAGTTGCCATCAAAGTGCTGCCAGCGGAATTCAGTCAGAATCCGGAATATCTCGAGCGTTTTCGCCGAGAACAGGGGGCCATTTCTCGTCTGCAACATCCGGGCATCATTCCCATCTATGCCACTGGCGAGCAAGATGGTCTTCACTACTTCGTCATGCAATTCGTTCGAGGCAAGAGCCTCGGTTTGTGGCTCAAGGAGTTTTGGACCGACGAAGGTCTCTGGCAATCGGAAGAATCTGGTATCACGAAAGCCGAAGGAAACAAGAACCATGAACACCCAGAAAGGACCCTGGGGCAATTCCTTTATATTGTTGAGCGCTGTGCAATCGCCCTCCATTTCGCCCATGGCAACGGCATCCTCCATCGCGACATCAAACCTGGCAATATCGTTGTCGACGATGAAAACAACCCGATCATCTTGGACTTTGGCTTAGCCAAGCAAGAATCCGAGCAAACGATCACCAAGACCGGTAACATCTTGGGCACCGTCCCCTTCATGTCACCGGAACAAATCACCGCCAACCACGGGGAGATCGATCACCGCAGCGACCTCTACTCATTAGGTGTCATCCTCTATCAAGGCCTGACGGGGCAATTGCCATTTCAGTCGAAGAGATTCGAATCTTTGATGACGAAAATTATCTCGAGGGAAGCTGTTCCTCCGCGAAAGCTAAACCCGGAGCTGAGTCAAGACTTGGAGGTTGTTACCCTCAAGTGTTTGGAAAAAGATCCCCACCGCCGTTTCGCCAACTGCCAAGCATTAGCGGAAGACCTGGGGAGAATTCGCGCCCACCAAAGTATCCTTGCCGAACCGATTGGCCCCCTGGGAAGAGTTCACCGTTGGGCAAAGCGCAACCGGCTTCAGGCAGCGATTTCCCTGGTCCTATTGATCGTCTTGGGATTCTTCGGGGCTTTTGTTGCTCAACGGAAAATAGCGGCCCAGAGGTTAGAGGAAGAGTCAGCCAAGAACCTCCGTACCATCGCCATGAGTTTGCTCAAGGAAGCAAACGACTGGGGTGAGAAGGTCAATAGATTTCGACAAGAACGCGAGAGAGCATTCTTGGGCAAAGCAGACATGAAGACTGGGCGCAAGATTCGCAACCTGGGCGCAAAAATCAAGGACGCGCAACAGAAACAAGCTGGGAATCTTCAAAGAGCGGTCGAGAAATTCGACGATGCCCTGAAATCGATCCCCAACGAAGAAGCAGAAGACGCCCGCCAGAGTGCTTTACGATCTTGGTTCACCATCGCTGAGGACAATCAAGATAGAAGTGTGTGCGCTTCCATTGCCAATCGACTCCGAGCCAGTGGCCATGCAGAACCAAGTCCGTCCACCGGGCTCATCTCTTTGCGTACCCAACCAGTTGGGGCCCGGGTTACAGCCTGTCGATGGGTTGCCAGTGGTGATGGACGACTCAAACTGTCGGCGGAAAACTTCGATTTGGGGACCACCCCGATCACGCGTCAACCCTTAGGCTTAGGATCATGGCAGCTCATCATCCGACACCAAGACTGCCAGACCATCATTTATCCAGTTCTTTCCGAAAGGAATCAACACTGGGGGGATCCGAGTTGGCACCAAGATCGTTTCAAAGACAAGAAATGGGATGTCGAATTGCCTGCAAAAGACTCCTTCGACTGCGACGCTTGGGCATTCGTTGCCAACGGACCGTTCTTGGCCACTTGGCCTCCTTTCTGTAAGGAATTGGACGCACCAACATCCTGGGCATGGGAAGAGGCATTCTTGATCAGAAAACGGGAGACCACTTTTGGCGAGTTTCTCCCGTTCTTCTTGGAAACCCAATCGCCGGCTGCGGGAATTAAACCTGAAGATCGGCATTTCTTTGGTCCCCTATTCTTCGATGAGGGTCAAATCAAATCTCGCTTTGAGAGAGACCCGGACGGCGAGCTGCGGATTTTAGAACCCGCAGGAAGAAGTCGAGAGCAACTGATGCGAGCCGCTGTCTGCGGCATCATTGGTTACACAGCGAATTTTTATGCAAAGTTCGTCACTGCCAACACGGGAGAGCAAGTTTCTTTGCCCACACCCAGACAATGGGAGAAGGCCGCTCGTGGAGTCGACGGGCGCTTGTTTCCTTGGGGAAATGGTTTCGATTGGTCCTATACCGCAGGCCGCCGATCCTTGGCCCAACCTCTAGGCCCTGGCTCCACAACCCTTCTTCCTGGAAGCTATCCCATCGACAAGAGTCCCTATGGATGTTTGGACATGGCCGGAAACGCCGGAGAATGGTGCAAAATCGATGGTTCTTCTGATCGTCGCATGCCCATCGCTGGGGGCATGCTGATGAACACAAGCCCATTCTACTTCGCGGCTTGGCCACGAGAACGATTGTCCTATCTTCTGCATCGTGACCATCTTGGTTTTCGCCTGACCCGAAAATTCTAAACGACATGATTCTCCTGCTTTCGCTCAGCAAGGCGTCTTCCCCGATGTAAAAAACGTTTAGCGGCAAAGTCATGAATAATGCCAGTTGAATCATCAAGAAAATACCCGCGAAATGCCGATCCTATAAAGGAGATTTCAGGTCGGCTTACCTGACTTATTCATGAGATCGTGCTCGTTGTGTGAGGAATTGCTCCGCAAAGAAGATGCAGAACAGTCGTTGTTGGGACTTCTTTTTAGGACACAGCGTAGCCAGAGTTGGCAGTTCTTGTGAATGGTTCGGGTTAACGGGAGGATACGGTACACATGGCCCCACGAAAAAGAGGCTCAAGACTCACCGAAGTGTTTATCACGATGGCGCTTGCTGCCATTTTCATTGTTGTGGCTGTGCCTTCTGTGGGCAAGTTCAATGACCAGCAGCACGCTGAGAAAATCATCGATTTGGCTGAGCAGCTCAGTGAAGCAAGCCTTCAGTTTCGTAAAGATGTCGGCAGAGGTGCTATCGAATTCACTTCTTCTCAAGATGGGCAATCGTATTCTCACCCGAAGTTTCATGAGCTATCGATGCCCCAGTCAATTCAAGGATGGCGTGGCCCCTATCTCAGCACACCTCTTGCCAGAGACCACAACCCGTTCGGAACTGCCATCTATGTCCAAAACAGCCTATCTGCTTCTCCGGCCCATGGCTTTTCCCTCCACGGTTTAACGGGAACGGAATCTCAAGGTGATGGGCAATTTGTCGTCTTCCATGGCATCCCCAAAAGAGTAGCTGAGCATGTGGACAACATCTTAGACAAGAAAACAAAGTCAAACCGCAACTGGCATCGTGTCGGTCGAGTCGAATGGGCCCCCGGAGGCGGAGGTTCCCTTTCCATTTGCCTATTGGACAACCCCAAGAAATGAGAACAGCATGGGTCGCATAACCGGATTCAAACAAGCTTTCGTCCAAGGCGTCATTGCCAGCAGTATCTTCATTATCGTCGCTGTTGTTGCGACGCCAACGATGGATGAGATCGTCGAAGATGGCAAGTCTTTACAAGTATTGCGCGTCTTCGAAAGAACAAGCAGAGCCTGCACCAAGCATTACAAAGATACGGGGCGGATGGCGACAGAATTTGCCAGCGCCTCAGAGTCAGATCGCTATGCTCTCAAGAGGTATCACCAACTTTCAGCAAAGCAGCTCTACAAGGGTTGGGATGGTCCCTATATCCAAGTTCCCATCACCCAAGCCGACAATCCCTATGCTGGAACAGTTGAACTTCACAACAACCTGTCGACTCACCCAGCTCTGGGATTTGAGTTGGCCGGAGGTACTTTGGCCCATGAAGAAGGTCAATACTTGGTCTTCACGAGGATCCCAGAAGAAGTTGCTCAACGGTTAGACCGACACTTGGACATGGACGCAGCCTCAGATTCCGAGGAGTTGGATCCTCAATGGAAAACCAAAGGTCGGGTAGAGTACACCCGTGAAAATAACGGCACCCTGTCTCTATTTATCCTGAAGAGCCGCGATTGAAATACGGAAGTAACGTTTCATTTGCCGTTCCAAATCGTCTTTGTCCTTGATCGCAATCTCTTCTTTACGCCCATGCCGTGTGATTAGAAGGGTACGGTCTCGAATGGTGATTCGGCCATCAGGAGCAGCAATAGAACACAAGATCCCTTGAGTGAACACTGAGTCTTTTGATGTCTGATGGTATTGACAAGCCTCAGAAAAATCCCTGATGTCGCAACCATTCAAACTAAACTGATAGACCTCTTGAAACTCCAAAGAACCCGCTTCTAAACGTTCCAGACACAAGTGCGACTCATCTTGCTCTTTAAGGCGCCACAAGACTCCCCGCTGCTTGATGTCATCTCTTTCCTGCAACGGCAGCGGATTCAAGAAGCCACGACCATAACCCACATCAACAAGATAGGACTCATCCAAATCCACTTTGAGGACAAGATGGTCATAGGGTATTCCCAAGTCACCACTCTCCCCGATAACACGAGCCTCCAGGAGTGTCACTGAGAAGCCTAATTCTCTCAGTAGCCAAGCAAATGCAGTATTGAGTTCAAAACAAAATCCTCCCCGACGTCGCTCGACAATTTTCTCCAAGATTTGTTCTTCATCAAGTGCAATGGGCCTTTGGTAGCAAATATCCAAGTTTTCGAAAGGAACTGTGATGAGGTGGCGCTCTTGCAACTTGGACAAACCTGATGCATCGATTGAAGGGGCTGCTGAGAACTCCAGCCGGTCCAGATATTGCTTCAATGTGATCACCTTTGGTCTCCCTTTTCCTCTACTTCGATTCGGAAAAACTCGGTTAGCTGTTCGCCAAAAGTCTCTAGTTCCACAAGACGACTCCTGCCGTAGAATGTTCCTGCCAGCAGTCCAAAACAATCACACAGGTCAGCACGATTGTGAGGCGACATAGATAGTACGTCGACCGTTTCCAAGAGACCAGCACCGGCAAAACTCGATGCTGCGACAATCGAATCAAGGACATACCCAGCTCCGACTTGATGTCCAGCCGTCCCACTCATAACTTCAAACTGAGCCGCCAGGAATTCTGCCGAAGACCGACCACGCAAGTTGATTCCCATGGTCAGCATGTTCTGAATTCTCTGCCGCAAAGCCTCCAGATCCCCCACAGATGCAGGCAAGTCGAAGCCTCGTGGCCCAAGCCAAGAACGCATGTTTTCGGATAGCCAATAGTGAAAAAACAGACGATGGTCATGGACATGCTTAGCTTTGTGAAGGATTGTGGCCAAAAGAGCCAGGGCTCCGGCATCAACCCGATCTCCCCAGCGCTTCAAGGCCGATTCAAACACCAAGACATCACTTTCCCCCGCCACAGAGGGACTCTCACTCAGCAAAAAAGCAGTCACCGAGTTATCCCCGCTTGTGATAGGGGGCGAAGAGCCATCCAAGGTTCGATGAAAGAAGTTCTTAGATCCGAGATTCTGAGAGAAGGCCTGCTCCAAGTCAAGACGGCCCTTGACGCTTTGCTTGCCTATTTGCACCAAGAGCCTGGTGCCAGCCAATTTATCTTTACTATGGTCGACCATGAAGGGCTTATAGCACGCCCTGAGGGTCCATGACATAGACTTGGTTTCGCCCGGAGTCTTTCGCCTTGTAGAGCGCCTCGTCTGCTGCCTTCAACAGAGCCTCATGCCCCAATTCATTCGGATTCCCTGTTGCGATTCCTAAACTCACAGTGATGGCTCGATCCAAACCACCGAAGGAGATATGGTTCGCTTCCACTGCAACTCGCAAACGTTCAGCGCATGATAGGGCCTCCGTTGACGATTTGACTGAACAAACGACAAGAAATTCTTCGCCGCCGATTCGGGCGACAAGCTCATCATTCCTCACCTGATCCGAGAAAATCTGGGCGGTCTGTTTCAAAACTTCATCACCGACATCATGCCCGTAATCATCGTTCACTTTCTTAAAATGATCGATGTCAATCAGAATGAGCGCAATCACGGGATCCTTCAGGGTCGAACATTCAGTCCACCGCGCTTTGAGTGTTTCCATGGCTGAACGCCGGTTTGGCAGGCCAGTCAAAGGGTCGGTGAGGGATGCTCGCAAGAGTCGACGATTGAGAACGGCCATCTCTGCGACCTGAGATTCGAGCCTTGAGCGGGTAGTTTGCGTTTCTCTCTTCATCGCCACCAACCGAGCACCAGCGTCCACATGGGCACGCACGAGATCCGGAAGAACTGGCTTCCTCATGAATCCATCCACGCCCTGACGATAAGCATCGAGTTCGGCTTCTTCCGACTCATCTGAACTGAGCATCAAGAAATACACTTGACGACCTTCTGGACAGGCGCGCAATTGAGATACAAGTTTAATCCCGCTGGTCCCCGAAAGTTCTGCATTGCAAACGACAATATCCGGAAGCATGTTGAGAACAGTTGCTAAGGCTTTTCCACCTTCCTGGCAGGTCATCACTGCATGCTTGGCGTCAGCAATCGCCTTCGACAACAACCGGACACTCAAAACGTCTTCATCGACAATGAGAATACTCAGCCCAGATTCAGGCTGTCTCTTATAC
>WFTN01000390.1 GCA_015485455.1 Planctomycetota bacterium
CAAGGCTGTTTCCAGCAGTCACGCTGCCATTCGTTTCGAGAACAAGCGGTTTACCATTGAGGACTTGGGGAGCGCCAATGGCACATTCGTTGATGGCGAAAAGCTCGTTCCCAATGACAAGAAACCTCTGAAGTCAGAATCTCACATTCGATTTGGTTCAATCGACACGCTTTTCGTTGTGACTTCTGATTCATCTGGCTCGACCCCAGATTCAAAGCGCTATCGCAATGCAGTGGAAGTCTTGATTCACGAGGGTACGCTCCCGGCTTCTCAGCGAGACGAAGCGATTCGGGAGGCCCAAGCTAGTCACCATCATCCCGGTGAGGTTCTTCTCCAAAAGGGACTACTCACAGTGGAAGAGTGGCTTTCGGCCTACAAGAAAGCGGAGTTTTTTGTTGCCCCCCGTGCCCTCGGGGGAGGATCTCAGGGAGGTGGCGGCAGCAAGAAATTCTTGATCGCCTTAGTGATTCTTTTGCTGGCTGTCATTGTCGTCTTGGTGGTGAAACCAGGGTTGTTAGGGCTGGGGGGCTAACCTGATGTCGAAATTGCTTCTGCTCGCGACCAGCACTCTTGTGACCTTCTTCTTGGGGTTGACGCTCTGGGATCATGCTGCTCCGGTCGCCTTATCTGTTGCCCCGAAATTGGCAGAGGCTGATGTCTTTCCTCATGGGAAGCACGTTCACGGGGAATGGCTGACGTCTCCAGAGGTGAAACGGGATTGCCGCGGTTGCCATGACTTCGATGAGTCCGACGGTGTCAGGCAGCCGGAACAAACCTGCGTTCTTTGTCACTACGCTTTCGGCCCAGGGCTCGAGAGCCTCAAGGTGGAAGGGTCCATCGAGGCCCTGCCTTCTTCGATTGAAGCCTTTGCCCATGGTGATCATGGGAAACTCGATTGCAAAGCATGTCACGCTCCACCGGAAAGTTCTCTCCGAGGAATCGGTGGCCCGATTGTTCCGGATCAGATGTTTATCCCCCAGGGTTTGGGCTCTTGCGTCAAGTGTCACGACCCCAGTGCCAAGAATCGCCCTGCTAATCGTTCCAAGGACGACGTGGGGTTTCAGGCAGTCATCAATGAAAAGCCTCGGATGAAGGCTAACCCGGATGCCGTCTTTAAGCACAGCGAACATTTGTCGCCAACTGAAATCAACCGTCAGCAAAACTGCAACACTTGTCACGATAGCCTGGCGGCTGCCGGCCCAAACATGGGGGATGCTGTTTTCAACAGTGCCTCATGTGGGGAGTGCCATCAGGACGAAAGCGGAGTGAAACTTGAATTCAGAACGGAAGTGAGGAAGTACACGAGCCCATCTGATCTCGCCTTCTATCACTCTGACCACGTGACCCCAGAAGCCATGGGTAAGAGTAAGGAACTCAAGGCGAAAGCCTGCTTCGCTTGTCACGACAAGAATGAAGGCAAAGAAGGCAGGGGTGTGAGTGATTATCCTCTAAGAAGAGGTTTCGACAAGTATCAACAGTGTTCGATTTGTCATGCCGAGTCGGATGTTAAATGGCGGGGTTTTGATCATAAGTCTTCCCCCCAAGATGTCACATGGCGCATCCCTGATCATGGGGCCCTGAGCAAGCAAGGCAACAATTGCACAGCTTGTCACGTCTTTGGGCAAGAATCAGCGATGAAAACCACAAGGCCCATGGGTGAGGTGGGCCGGAGTCGCCCTTCGGTATTTGAGATCGTGGAACAAGCTCATCCTCATATTACCGGTTCCAACGACACGAAGAACAAAGATTGCAAGTCTTGTCACATTGCCGAAGCGAAGGTGATTCCATCGAGAATCAAGGAGAAACGTTTCGCTCATGACGCCCATCTGGGGGCTTCTCCAACGGCTGAGGACTGTCAGACTTGTCATGTCTCGCCCCAGGAGGGGACGAAAAACCTGATGCAACTCGCCGGTCATGAGGGCATGCAGTTGTCCTATTCTGAAGCTTCCTGCAATGAATGCCACCAGGGGGTCGCTTTGGTCAAGGCAGGGACGTATACCAAGCAGGTCTCCAAGAATGTTCTCTTTGATCACAGTGATCATGTCACTGCCAAGTCAAGCCCTACGGTTTGCAATGATTGTCATGTTCGAGGGGATGGGGGCGAATTTCGAGAGTTCGTTTTTCAGGATGGGGTGAAAGACTGTAGTCAATGCCATGACCATGGAGAGAAGAACTTCAAGAACACAGGCAACAAGAATCAAGCCTATGTGAATGGCTGCGTCGCTTGCCACGAAGTTCATGTGAAAGGCATTCCAGCGCTCAACTCAGAGCTCCCAGCCAGTCGGGTTGATATCCATGCTATCAATGGTTCCCAATTCCATCCTTTGCCTTCGAAGATGGCTTGTTCCAAGTGTCACCGCCCAGGTTTCACTCAGGATAAATTGGTGGAAAGTCAATTTGACGTGGTGAAGTCGGAATTTACCAACTACCAACGTGGGCAAGGGAAAGGAACTTCCTTCCATTCTAAGCACAAGGACATGGGAGAAGCGCTGCCTCAGGAATGCTACGCTTGTCACTGGAATAATTTCACCAAACTTCAGACTACAGTGGTAAGAGTGGCCGATGAGTTGGGCAAGGCGCGCTCCATTGGCAGGTCTCAGCCCCATAGCAATCCCAAGAAGGCGAGTGTCGTTCGTGGGGCCTTAGGAAACATGATTAAGGGCTATCCAGGAAGACTGTCCAAATGAACCTGAGTCTATTCAAGTCCGTTCACGGTCCGATTGCGCTGGTGATCTGCGTAGCATCGACAGCTTGGCTTATCGCCATTGGCGCTACTGCCGGCACGCGGGCAGGATCGAATCCAACTTATGTTTTGTGGAGTGGCTGGATTGCCGCTGCCCTGATGCTTGTGGCCATGCTTTACTGTGCACGCAAGTACATGCATAAGCTCAAATACTCCCCAGAGCTCAAACTGAAGGTCCCCATTTCTTCCTTAGAAGCTTCCGAAGCTGGGTTGAATGATGTGCGGAGAAGAGCCGCCCGAGGCGACTTTAGTTCCGTGGCAGAAGTCAACAAAGCAGCTCAAAGAGTGGTGATCGATGAAGGTGTGAGTCAAGTCATTGCTGTCTCGACTCGAGCTGGTAATCCTGCTGCCGGTGAGTCTCAGTATGTTATCGAAGTGAAACCACCTGAGAAATTCGGCCGCATGACCAAATGGCTTCATGCTCACATTTATTATGGTTTGGCTTCTGGGGTTTTGGTCTGGCTTCATGGTGGATTTGCCATGACCCATCCCATGGGCATTCTTCTCAATGTCTTGACTGCTCTTGTCATCATTACGGGCATCATTGGGATTTTTCTCTTTGCTTATGGCCCCTCTTGGATGACTCGTCACGAGAAGGATTTGAACTTTGAAGAGAACTTCGTGCTCGATGCCAGCCTGAAGGACAAAATCCGTGACCATTTGGTTGCTGTTAAGAAAACTCTGCCCGATGAAAAAGAGATGGTCGCGGCTTTGGAGAAAGGCTTTGCCAGTGGTAATCACGATCGGCTGACGACGGTTTTTAAGTCGTGGAAAGACGCGAAGACAGCCATCGTTGACCTTGCCAACGGCGTTGTTGCTGCGGTGTCTGAAGCTAAAGAAGAGGCTGTCCCGGCCGCTGCATTTGCATCTTTAAGCAATTCTCCTGTACTGAAGTCAGAGATGGAAAAGGCAGCCCAAGAAGAAGATCCCAAGAAACGTTTGGCAGGGGTGAAAAAGGTCTTGGCGAACTACACCAAAGAAAACCAATTGGTGGAAGATGCTGTTGTCCTTCTGGGGCAACGCAATGGAACCCGGGCTGGTTTGGCCCAACTGACTCGCATTAAATTCTTCATGAATGTTTGGCGCGCCATTCACATTCCTGCTTCTTTGGCGCTCTGTGGTCTCATTGTTCTTCACGTTCTTTCGGTCTGGTGGTACTGATCTATGACTGACGATTTTGATGTACTTGGACTTCTTCAGTCCCTCCCGCTGTTTGAAAAAGTGAAGCCGGGTGCGCTGAAGAAGATGTATGTGGACCCGGAGAAGGCTAAACCTGGGCAACAAACAGGGCTCCAGGATAAGCACGTTCAGTTCATTGTCGCCAATCCTGGGGAAGTGATCGTGCGCCAAGGAGAGCTAGACACAGAGTTCTATATTGTCATTGAAGGCATCGCTAGTGCTTACCGCTCCGAAGATGGAGGGAAGTCAACTCTCTTGGGGAGTTACGGTCAAAACGACTTCTTTGGCGAGATGTCAGCGATTTCTCATCAAGCTCGATCGGCGACGGTGAAAGCTGACGCCACTTGCACATTGATGCGGATGGATGTCACTTTGTTTCAGCAGCTCTTCGGCGACAAAACGTCGAGTTTCGCCAAGATCATTGATGAGCGCTATCGTGAGAGAGCTTTGGCTTTTCACTTGATGACTGCCCCGATCTTCAAAGAGACGTCTCAGGAAAAACTGAAACTTGTGGCAGATAGGGCAGAGCTGGTGTCCTACGAGAAAGACGCCGTCATCACCGTTGCAACGGATCCTGCTGATGCCGTGTTCTTGGTTCGAAGCGGCATCATCAAGCGCAGCACAACGGGCTCGATGGGGGAAGAGAGAGTCCATGACTATCTCTGCGACAACTCGTCTTTTGGTGAGCAAGCTCTTGCTGGCGGGGAACCGACTTGGGGTTACGATGGCGTCGCTATGAGCCGTGTTGACTTGGTGCGGATGCCCTGCAAGCTGTTTCAGGAAGTTTTCACCAGCGAAGAAGACAAACACAAGCTGACTCGCCAGGTTAGCCTGCTCTTGCAAGAAGAGCAGGGCATCAAGACCTCACTCTCTGACGACGATCGCAATGAACTCTTGGTTGGCCAAGAGACTATCAAGGGCACTGAAGCCTTGGTTATCGACCTGAAGAAGTGCACACGATGCAATGCCTGCGTCGAGAGCTGTGTGTCTGTTCACGAAGATGGCATCCCCCGTCTGTCAAAGCGTGGTATTCGTATGGGAGACTTAACTCTCTCGTCCGCTTGCTACAACTGTAAGATTCCAGAATGCATGTTGTCGTGTAATTTTGGCGCAATCAGAAGAGACAAAGACGGGCAGATTCATATCGTTGTGGACAATTGCACTGGTTGCAGTAAGTGCGAATCTGGTTGTCCCTATGGCGTTATTCGCATGGCTCATGTCTTGACACCTGCGGAACAATCAGCTCAACAGCCTTCAATTTGGGAGAGCATTCCTTTGCTTAACAAGTTGATCAAACCCAAGCCGGTGGAGGTCATGGCAGATAGTCCCAAAGGGAAGCCTATGGCTAAGGCGATTAAGTGTGATCTTTGTGCTGGATTGCCGTTTGAGGCCTGTGTCTATAATTGCCCATGTGATGCGATTGCCAGGCGGTCCCCTGAGGCCATCAGTGGCATTGGCAACAGATAAGTTCGATTGAAGAGGTAGTCCTGTGGCCAAGTTCACTTTCAAAGTTGGTAAAGATGTAGAGGTGAGAGAGGGAGATCGGGTTTCTATCGGAACACGTTCGACGGCATCGTTTACCTTGGCCGACCCTTTGGCAGCGGATTTTCACTGCGACATTCTCGTTCGGGGTAGCGAGTTCGTCATCATGGACCGAGGTGGCTCCTTGGGCACCTTTGTTAACGGTGTGAGAGTCGTTGAAGCTCACCCCTTGAAGGACGGTGATCAGATCGTTTGCGCGGTTACCCGCTTGAAAGTCACAATCAAGGGCGAAGAACTCCAAATAGAACAAGAGCGAGGTCGTTTCTACTACGACGACAAGAAAGATGGTCTCGACCTCTCTCGCCGGGAAGTGGCATTTGGACGCTTTCGGCCCGTAAGTGTGGGTAACTGGGTTGTCGTATTTGTCATGTTGATGTTGTTTCCCTTGTGCTACCTAGGAGCCACCAGCGATTTCCTTCTCGAACCGGGCGAAACCTGGCATGGCAACCAGAAGGCCTACCATGCAGCCATGGAAAATCTTGACGCTGACAATCAGGATTGCAACGCATGCCATGATGCACTTTCAGGGACGCCGGCCACAAAGTGCATGAATTGTCATCAGGATGACATTGGCCCCAAGGACATGCACCCATTCCATGAATCCGCAGAAGATTGGGGTGAGACTTGCATCAAGTGTCACGTGGATCATCGTGGCACCCATGAGTTTGCTCTCATTGCGAAGCCAGCAAAGGAGACATGCGGAGACTGTCACGAGGTGGACAAGAAGATGACCAAAAAACGGCCATCAACTATTCCCACCGTCGATGTGGCCTTGCTCTTTAATACATTCTCTCACGCCGATCATATGAACAAGGATGTCGCTGGCAGCAAGATTGCTTGTGATAGTTGCCACAAACAGTATGACTCCACCACGAAAGACGATGTCACCGAGGGCAATCGCCCTCGTGAATACCAGCCAGTGGCCTATGAAGCCTGCATGGGCTGCCATTCGGGAGCACAGACTGACATCAAGGATCTGTCTGGGACTTGGCACGGAACTGATGATGGTGGCAAGAAGTGCCTACAGTGCCATAGTGAACTAAATCAACAGGCTCTGACTCAGGTCGACTTTCAACAAGTCACTTTGGGTTATTCTTTGGTTGGGCGTTCCCACATCGAAGAAATGACATCCAAGGCCGCCGACGGTGGCCAAGAGTGTGCTGATTGCCATCGCCGAGAAGATCTCTTGAAGGGCGGAGCCGATTTCGCCCAAAGAGGATTCGTACACAAGACCCACATTCTGGACCAGGACCCCAAGGACAGTGCCACGAAACTCCTTCTCTCGGGTAGCCTCACCGCACCAGCGAAAGGGCAATGTTCTTTCTGTCACGCAGACATGATGGAGACCAATTCCCTCAAAGGTGAGAGTCCTCATCATTACGCCAATCAGAGCTGTGCTACTTGTCATACCAGCGGTGGTGTCCGTCAAGATAATATGAGCCCCCCTGTTGCCAGCAAGCGCAACGATTTTCCGCACAAACTGCACATGAAGGTTGATGGGGGATGCTATGCCTGCCATGAATTCACTGGTTCTGATCCGAAGATGGACGTGGTAACACCGGCCCAAGTGAAGAGTTGTGTCGCTTGTCACAGTAGCCACCAGAATGTCGGCGGTCGTGAAGGCCATTGCGCGGATTGCCACAAAGGGGCAGAAGAAGGTCGTAAGAAAGATCCCGTCTATTCTCAGGAAGCAATCCTGTGGAATCGCCGGCCAGACGCGTCCTATAGCCACAATAGTCCGGGACATGTGGGGCTTACGAAAGCGGGCAAGTGTACGGACTGTCATGGTGAAGATATCTGGGAGACAAAGACTGTGGACGCCATCAAGATCCCAGTTGAAGACGACCCCAGGTGCCGTGATTGCCATTTGCGTGAACGTTTCCACTGGCGATAGAGGGGTGGTGGGAAGTCGCTCAGATCGTATAGTCGGTCCATGAAGCCCGTGACATTCATATTCTTCGCCTGTCTTTTGCAGGGGGTCATCTTTGGCTCCCTTCAAGAGGAAGGCCGGGTTGATTCCAATGCCATACAGCAGGCTCGTGACAAAGTGTTGGCCCAAGGGGACTACCAAACGGAACTCCCCAATCGCTTGAGGGAATTCAAATCATCTGAATCTTCGTCTTCTGATTCATGGCTCCGCGATTTTGTTCCATCCATAGATCTTGTCATCCGAATTATTCTCGGGATCATTGCTGGTGTTGTTTTTGTCGCCTTCGTTCGTTTCGTTCTTGATCATGTTCAGGAGCGAAAACGTGACATGGGGAAGGAAGCTCGATCAGGGGCCATGCCCATCAAGGCCGGTGATTTTCAAATTGACCTGGGAGAAATTCGGGACTTGGCGGCGCGGGGTCACCACGGAGAGGCCATTCATCTACTCTTGTTGAAGACGGTGCAAGAATTATGTCGGCTCACGAATGTGGAGATCTCTCCGGCGAAAACGAGTCGTGAGATTACTCGTGAGATTCCTTTGGAGGATTCCCCTCAGGATGACTTGGAAGCTTTGGTGCTCACTACTGAGATTTCCCATTTTGGCGAAGTCCCAGCAACAGCCGCTGACTTTGAGAGTTGTATGCGGCGGTTTGAGAGCTTTGTGACCAATCTGGGCGGGAAGATTTCATGACCCCCTCTGTGTTCAAGGCCCACGGAACAACAGCAGCAATTCTGGTGCTGGGAGCCTCATTCGTCTTTGCCCTCCTCATGCTTCTCTTCTCTGAGAACGAAGTTGAGCCTAACCCCAATACCAATGGCTACAGCAAGTCTTCTATTGGCCATGAGTTGCTCATCAACATGTTGGAGGAATTGGGTTATCAAGTCCGAATCAATCGCTTGACCGATCCGGGGTCGACGATTGCTGGAGACTTGGTCGTCTACGCGGAGCCCCACGCCGATTTCCTTCCGGATGGGGATGAACTGGCGAACGTTCTTGAGACTGCCGGTGCAGTCCTGTTGGTCTTACCCAAACGCCTCGGTGTAATCGATCCAGATGACCCTCAAAAAATCCTGAGAAGCTCAACAAACGTCAACGCACAGGAAGTCTTGAGCAAGTTCTTGATGAATGCTGAGGTCTGGCCCCCTGACGGTTCAGAGCTGAAGCCCATTTCGTTGACGCAGAACAGTTTCGGGAAAGTTCCCCAAGTGGCGGCGCTTCAGTTGATGGACGCGCCGTTCTTAGATGTCTTGATGAGGACGGATCAGGGGGTCTTTCTTGGACGTGATGGAGAGGCGTCAGGAAACCTATTTGTCCTTTCTGACCCAGATATTATAGCCACCCACGGCCTGATGCATGGGGACAATGCTGAGCTTGTGGTTACCATCATTGACCATATCCTACCGGAAGGCGGCGCTATCGTTTTTGATGAATCAGCCCATGGGTTCGCCGTAAGCAAGTCCTTCTGGCAAGAGCTGTTTCGCTTTCCTTTGAGCCTGGCAACTCTGCACGGTTTCTTGGTTTTCTTGATCTTGATGTGGATCACTCTTGGGAGAATGGGACAAAAGCGGGTCTTGCCCCCGGCCATCCCACCAGGAAAGAAATTCCTATTGGAAAACGTATCGAACCTCTTGACCTTCTATGGTCACCGGGGATTCCTCGGCCATAAGTACCTCAATAATTCCCTGCGGCGGACGGCGAATAAGTTGAGAATCAGTGGCAGTCAAGAAGAAATAGAAGTGCGCATGGAAGCTATGGCGCAACGAAGAAATCTTGCTTGGGAAGTCGAGCGATGGCGCTCCGAGTTGGATGCAAACAAAGGCAGCACATCGCGAGGCGCTCGATCCGTTTTGGATGTTGCGCGAGAAATTCACCGATGGAATAGGGAGATGCTCAATGGATCTTGACTTGATTCGAGAAACTGTGGGGCGAATTCGCCAGGAATACAGCAAAGTTGTTCTTGGTCAAGAGCGTGTGATCGACTTGTTGTTGAATGCCATTCTGTGTCAGGGACATGTGCTTTTAGAAGGCGTTCCTGGTACGGCTAAGACGCTTATCGCTCAGACATTCGCCTCGAGCATGTCGCTATACTTCAATCGCATTCAGTTTACCCCAGATCTCATGCCCGGTGATGTTCTGGGGACGAACCTTTTCGACTTTCAGTCCAGTTCGTTTAGTTTGACCAAGGGGCCGGTTTTTACCGAGATTCTCTTGGCCGACGAGATCAATCGCACAGCACCCAAAACGCAATCAGCTCTCTTGCAGGCTATGCAAGAAAGGGAAGTGACGATTGACGGTAAGCACCACAAGTTGAGCGAGACCTTCATG
>WFTN01000391.1 GCA_015485455.1 Planctomycetota bacterium
CCCTGCCTTTACTTGTTGTCATTGGAACCGGCATCGTTTTGCAACTCAAGAAGAACAGCACTTGGATCCAACCCGCGACCCAATCCGGGAGCCTCAAACAGCCCGATGCCAGGCTCCAGTTTATTCTCGACGCGGCAAAACTCGGCAAGAACACGGACATCAAAAGTTGGAAGGACATCAGCCGCTTGGACGTGAGACCGTCAAAAGGAATCGTAAAAGTCAGAGCAAACAACAGTTGGGAACTCCAGCTGGATCTCGGAACTTTAGCAATCTTGCAAGAAAGCTATCGTCGATCAGACTTGATCGAGAGCATCCATGATGGATCCTACTTTGGTCTCAAGCTCATTGTGTTCCTGCCCACAGCGATCATTCTTTTAGTCCTCTGGGTCACTGGCTTATACCTGTTTTTCCTTCCCTACTTGAACCGAAGAAAACGGGCGAGAAAGAAACAGGCGTGATGGCAATCACCAACTCAACCACCACATATGGACCCCATCAATTTGGAGCTCATCTCTGTGAATAGACCCCTGGCTTTCCTTCTTTGTGGCTTAGCTTTGCTGGCCTGTGGAGTTCGGTTCTATCCCATCCTTGACCTGCCATTCGACGGCGGTCATGAGAGTATGTTGGATGGCCGATACTATGGGGGCATTCAAAAAGGCTGGCTTCGAGATGGACTTTGGGCTGAAGGCGGTAAGCCTCGGTTAACCCCCATACCATCGACTCCGATGGAAGGAGAAATTTACGCCAATCACCCTCCCCTTGCTCACTACATTTTGCGACTCTTCATCTACTTGGGAGGATTTCGGGAATCCTCGTTTCGCACCATGGGTTTTGTGTCCACCGCCCTCAGTCTTCTAACCCTCATGCTATTTTGCGGCAACGCCCTGGGTGCCAAGGGAGCCTTGGGGGCAGCAATAGCTTTCTTATCTTTGCCAGTCACTTTGCACCATGGCATGAGTGCTTCCTACGCCCCCATAATTCTACTCTTGGGGCTCTTAAGCCTAGGCTCTATCCCCAAGAAGAACTCTCCGGTTCAACGCTGGACACTCTGCTTGCTCGCCCTATACATGGCCGCCATGGTTGATTGGGCTGCCCTCTTCTATTTGCCAGGTTTCATACTGATGGCCAAGCAACGGTCCGCCCCCGTCATAAGAACGGTTGTTGTTGCCACTCTGACCTTAGGCCTAGGTTTTCTCACCTATTTTCTTCTGTTGAGTTCCTGGCAAGGGGGATTCGTCGAAGCCTTCTCAGCCCTGCGAGAGTCCGGAGGCAATGCTATGAGCTTGCAGGCTTTGACAGCACCAGGATTCCTCAGCCAACAAGTTGGCCATTGGATCAGCACTTTGGGCTGGCCCTTGGCGATCATCACCGCTCTTGGGGGGGTACGTAGTCTTGGTCGGGTGATGGGCCCACAGACTTCAACTCTTGATGCGCTTCAATGCAGCTTCTTCATCGCTGCATTCCTTAAGATGATGGTCTTTCCAGTCCAAGCATACCATCATGATTTTTGGTGGTACTCCTTGGTTGTTTGCGCCACCATTTCTGGAGCTCAGTTCTTGAGTTTCCTCTTAGGTCTCAACACGATCTTGGGGGCGATAGTCGCCTTGAGCGTATTGGCCTATGGGGATCACATGACTCAGGAACGGATCGACACAGAATACCAAGGACGTGCCCTTAAGATCGCCGCTGCCATCAACAGTCGCTTGGGCCCGGATTGCCTCATCCTCATGACCGGTGAAATTACCCCTGTCACATTTTATCTTGACGGCTGGTCCATCGATGGAATACGGGCACCAGGCGAAGTCGAGACCTATTACTTACGTTGGCGAAAAGGAGAACTCCCACAATCTCGCTTTGCTCTCATTTGCCCGCGAGCGTTCGAAAATGAAATCTTGGCCAGCAAGAAATGGACCCCACCCCCATCGATGAAACGAGAAGTTCGAGGCAGTACCGTCTTTACTTGGATTGATCGTTCTCCTTGAGTCGCTCACTCAACCCACCTACCGCCTATCTACGCCCTGGTGTTTTTCGAAGTCGCTTCATCACCGCAGCGACATGAAAACAAACAAAGGACTGCTTTGAAGAGCAGTCCCCTGCCTTAGATTGTGGAAAATCCGAATCTGCCTTACTGAACTGTCACTTCGACACAGTTAGAAAGAGCCAAACCAGATCCTGTCATGGTGAACATGGCACATTGGAAGGTGCTTAGGACCCCGATAGGCAAATTGGGTACGGAGAAACCAATGTTCGCTTCTCCATTTGCTGCCAAGACGAAGAAGGAATTAAAGCCGCCCAAGACCGTGCCATCAGCCAAAACGAAAATCGAAGTTGGTAGTCCCGAACCCATATTGATGGGTCCACCCACATCGATCTGACCAACCCCAGGAAAATTGGCCACGTTGGGGTTGAGAGCGCCAGCAAACAAAATGATGGGTTGCAAGGGCTCACCGCTCATAGCGAAAGTCAAAATATCACCCTCAGTCACAGTTGTGAAATAGGGTCCATTGAGACCGAAAGCCAGAGGGTCACCATTGATGTTCTGCGCATTGTTGATCTCCAACACAGAAAGCCCTGGTTGAGGCGCCTGCCCAAGAGTAGGCAGACGGTTGACGAAACTAAAGTCATCAATAGCCAGATCATTGCTATCCGTGCCATTGTCGTTATTGGCCCGAAAGACGATTCTTGCCTTTGACGCAAAAATAGTAGAAAGATCTAAGGACACCCGCGTCCATTCATTGTTGCCATTCCCAGATATGGTGGCAAAACCCAAAATATCCATGCCCCCAAGATCCTCATCGATGATATCGATCGTGAGGACATTCTCATTGGCAGCTCCAGGGCTCGCAGCGCTATAGAACCAAAATGTAACGGTAGGAAGAGAAGCCGCAGATAGGATATTCAGACAGGGCGACATGAGAGCGACATCACCAGGTTGACTGGCCGAGTCTTCCAGATACATGAATCCACCAGAACCAGACGTATGGTCGTTGGCAGGTCCAGAACCAGTGGGAGAGTTTCTTGGGGCCCAACCTTGGATGGCATTTCCAGCCACACTCGCTCCGTCATTGGGGTCGTTCAGCCAAAAAGATGGAACAGAGAAATTGTTGGGAAATCCAACTCCCGTATTGAAAGGAGGAGTATCAAAGTTCTCCGTGTATCCGACATCTTGAACCGGTTGGTGAATCAGAACGCTCATACTGTCATTCCCAGGCTCTTGATCACCGGTTAAGACCACTTTCACTGAAAGAACGTTCGCACCAGGAGATCCGGTGGCAACCGGAAGAGCAAAAGTAAAGGGGATCACATCGCCCTGCACATACTGCTGGGCAGTGATCAAGAAGTCTGTTTGCACCAGTACATTGTCAATGTATGCCTCTACTTGAATCACGTTTCCTGGACCAATCGGTAGAGAGCCATTCGTCTGCAATGAAACTGAAACGGTCTCCGTTGGGTTGAGGATGGGATTGCAGTCCTCAGGATCAAAGATGGGATTGTCGATGGAAAGCACAGTCACGTCGATGAGGGCAGGCTCAAAAACATGAACATTGTCAACCATCCAATGCCAATCAAAACCGGCGGTGTAATTAAATCTCAACTGAGCGTTTGTCGCTCCAGCAGCCAAAGCCGTGATGTCAAAGGACTGGGAATCTGGGAGTGTCGGTGAGCCCGCTGGGGAACCTGTGTGGCTGTAGACAAGATTCCAAACCGCGCCATCAAAAGCCTCAACGAGAATGGTACTAGCGCCGAGATCCCGGAAGTACTGGTCGAATTCCAACTTGATCTGTGTCTGTGTTGAAGCGTCGAAAGGAGGAGAAAAGAGGGTTGAATTGGTCGTGGACCCACCCCCGGCAAAATCCGAATCGCAGATCGCAAACGGTGCGATGATCGGGCTCGCGATAGGGTTGCCCTGAGGATTGTCGTAGCGCCATTGGGCCGTTGCCCCTGTGGTCACGCCCACAACTGAGGACCACCCTGTTGGTGGAGTCGTTCCGCTCGCGCTAGAAAAGTCTTCGAAAAAGACTGTCTGCGCCTGCAAACCAGTACCTAAGACGATCAACAGACACACGCCCAAGACCACGATGCAAGATTTCCTTAAACCCATCGAATACCCCTTCACCTCTATGACACGAAACCGATTGAAAGCGGATGAACCCCCTGGAAAACTGAAATGCATGTCTTCCCATCGCTAATCTTGGGAACCAGATGACTGCCCATACTTAACTGGTCGCCAAATATAGACATGCCCAACGACCATTACAGAAGGGTCGTGCCAGTATTCTTCCCACTTACCCTACCGCATTGGCCTCAATGATTCCCAAAAAAAAGATTCGAGAATCACCTGGTCCCAAAAAAGCGATGCCAACAACAAAGCAGGGCCACGATTCGGGGTAAAACGCCCGACTGGACTCCTTGTCAGTCCTGACGACGGCGCCGAGCCGAGAGAGATGACTTGGGAGCTGGTTTCGGACGATCCACAGGAGATTCTTCGAAACCAATTTCTTGGGCGAGATCATCTGAGGTGCTGCCCCCATCAGCAACCCCATCGGCTTCATCCAATCCAACGAACAGAGCCATCAGCTCATCGCGATTGCATATCCCCCGTTGGAGAAGCAAGTTGATCACCGTGCGGTTCATGAGATTCAAGAAATGCACTTGGTCTTCAAGCTCTTCAATGCGCTTCCTGGCGTTACCCCGAGCCCGAACATGAACCGCAGAGCTCCTCCTGCTCTTTTCTTGAAGCTTTCGGATCATCCCATAGTTGCAGTAGTTTAAGTCATTAAAGTCGTTCATAGTAGGCTTACATTATCATGGCACCGTTGACTGAGTCCAAGAAAACCCTGGGTGGATTGACGCAAGTATTGAATAATTCTTGCTCATCTCAGGTTAGAGTTGCCTGTCCTCAAAAAGAAAGTGTGTGCCCCATGGGGCCGCATTCCAAAATAATCCAAAAGGAAAGTTACCATGCACGTTGTCATCATCGGCAATGGTGCTGCGGGAGTCACCGCGGCATTTCGGATTCGCCAGCATCAACCAGATTGGCAGATCACCATGATCTCTGGAGAATCGAAATACCACTACTCACGGCCCGCTCTCATGTACATCTACATGGGGCACATGCCCTACCAAGACACGAAACCCATCGAGGATCATGTTTGGAGCGACAAGAAGATCGAGCTCCTCAGAGATTGGGTCGTGGACATTGACACCCAAGGAAAGAAACTCAAACTTCATCGGCGAGGCGCCATGGACTTCGACCGCTTGATCATCTCCACCGGTTCGAAACCAAACAAGTTCGGATGGCCAGGCCAGGACTTACAAGGAGTCCAAGGCCTCTGGGGGCTCTATGATCTCAAACTGCTGCAAGAGAATGCCGCAAGGACCAAGACAGCCGTCATCGTCGGCGGAGGTTTGATCGGCATTGAAATGGCGGAAATGCTCCATTCTCAAGGGATTCATGTGATCTTCCTGGTAAGAGAAAAATCGTACTGGAATCATATCCTACCCCCGGAGGAATCAGCTCTCATTAACCAGATCATCGTGGAACAAGGAATTGATCTGCGCCTCGAAACGGAATTGAAAGAAATCATCGACAACGGCCAAGGACAAGTCGGCGGCATTGTCACCACTTCGGGGGAAGAAATTACCTGTCAATTGGTTGGCCTAACAGCCGGCGTCTCCCCCAACTGCGACATGGTCAAAGAAACGTCCATCGCGACGAAGCGAGGTATTTTGGTGGACCAATCGCTCCAGACATCCGCTCCTGACGTCTGGGCCGCTGGGGATTGCGCCGAAATTGAGATGCCTGAGGGCAAAAGAAACCAAATCAACCAAGTTTGGTACACGGCCAAAATGCAAGGAGAGATCGCCGGAGACAATGTCGCCGGGATGAAACGTCAATACGAACCACCTTTGTGGTACAACTCAGCCAAATTTTTCGACTTAGAGTATCACACTTATGGACAAGTGAATCGCGACTTGAACCAAGAACTCAACTTGGTCTGGCAGCACCCCCGTGAACCCAAGATTCTGCGTATCGTCCACAATAGAGCCATGGAGACTATTGGCATTCAGAGCATGGGCATTCGGCTCCGCCACCGGGTTTGCGAAAAGTGGATCAACGAGAAGCAGACACCAGGCTGGGTATTGGAGCATCTCGCTGAAGCCAATTTCGATCCAGAATTCTACCAGCGCCATGAAGATGAAATTCGCAGCTACTTGGGGAAACAAATCCAATGATCGACCCAGAACTTCTGAACTACGATTTCGACGAAGAAAAGAACGGATTCGCTGCTCCACAAGCTGCGGTGGACTCCCCCGCCTTGAGTTCCAAGGAAGCCATGGGCAGAGCTTTGCTTGCCTTGGGTTCAATGGGAATCGTTCTGCAAGTCACTGTCGGGATATTCTTGGGCTCGTGGTTAGGGATTCTTCTCAGTTACGGTCTCCTTGCCGCTGGAGCGATCCTCATATTTTTGGGGAGATTCCAGGGAACACATCCAGGAATCAAGCACGACGGCACCATGTTTCGTGACATACAAAATCGTGGTGTCTTAGGCTGGATGTTGGGCATGGCAATCACTGCTTTCTACGTCGTCCTTTACTTTTACGACGACTTGCAAAATAGCTGGGATATGCCCCCTCTTCTTGAACGACCAACGAAAATGCTCAACCCTTTGGCCCAGCTCCTTTCCAAAGGCGATGCCAACCGCTGGTTCCTCTACGGGTTTCTCTATACTGTCGCCGTTTGCGTCTTCGGCTTTCGCATGCTGCTCAAATATCGGCACAACAAGTATCAACGTTTTCGCACCTTGTCTGTGATGTTCTTTCAATTCGGTTTTGCCTTCTTGTTGCCAAACTTATTGAAGGCATTTCACCAACCGGAATTCTATTTCACTTACTTTTGGCCCCTGAAGTATGAATACCTCTTCCCTAACCGCATAGACACGCTCAAAAGTTCGGGAGCTATTGGAACATTCATGGTTTTTTGGGGCCTGCTTGCCACTTTCGTCCTCACTCCTATCTTGACTTGGCGGTTTGGCAAGCGCTGGTACTGTTCTTGGGTTTGTGGCTGCGGTGGGCTGGCGGAGACTCTTGGAGATCCATGGAGGCAACAATCCAGCAACGGCCAAAGATCGTGGAAGATTGAGCATTGGACGATTCACACCATTCTTATCTTGATCACCGTCCTCACAGTGGGTCTTTGGTTCGACTTAGGGTCATGGACTGCAAGCTACAAGAAGTCCTATGGCTTCTTCGTGGGTGCCATCTTCTCTGGGGTCATCGGCGTAGGTTTCTATCCCCTTCTAGGAAGCCGAGTTTGGTGCCGCTTCGGTTGCCCCATGGCGGCAATCTTAGGAATCTTACAAAGGACTTGGTCGAAATTTCGGATCACCACCAACGGTGACCAATGCATGTCCTGTGGGAATTGCTCTACCTATTGCGAGATGGGCATAGATGTTCGAGGTTATGCAGAAAAGGGACTCAATATTGTTCGGGCGTCCTGCGTCGGCTGCGGCATCTGCGCGGCTGTCTGTCCACGAGGCGTCTTGGGTTTGGAAAACGGCATGAGCCCAAGCGACCGATTTGATGGGGCTCAGTCACCACTCTTAGCTCTGACAGAATCCATTGCAGCCAGCACAGTCATTCCTGAGCGCAAAACAATGTTCCCTGGCACCTGCGAGCCTGGAAATTGCCAATGCAAGGAGGAAGCCCCAGAGTCATAAGAGCCAGGGCATACAAGAGGGGTCAGTTCTCTCTAGTCATTTGCACTTCGAGCCCCTGACTTCCAGCGGCGGCCGTGATGAGTTTCTTCTTCGCTCCCATGGCAGTCACAGTGATGTTGTGTAAACCTAGGGCCAATCCTTTGATGTCAAACGTGCCCATGTAGGCCCAATCCATAGTCGAGAAAAAATTGCCATTTTGCCGACCTTGGTTGTCCCGAACGAAGAGAAAATTAGGACCAATCGGGCCCCCATCATTGGCAATCACTGTGCCACGGATATGGGCACCAAGAACGGCGGGTGCCACAAGATTGACTATCTTCGTTTCACCCGGAGCCAAAACAACTGGGTCAGAGAAAACAGCAATATGCTCAGTCCACGCTGTCCTAACCCGATGAGATCCGGGCTCCAATCGAGGCACAGTGTAGTTCCCCTGTGAGTCCGTTGTCACCCATCCCGCCAAGATCGACCGATGACTTGCATCAAGATATTCAACGCCGATTTTGACCCCTGGTTTCCCTTGTCCATTCCCGTCCGTCAATCGCCCTTTGATCTTCGAAGTCAATGTGGGAAATCCCACGTTAAAAGTCTGTGTCGAAGAACCACCGACATTAAACTCTCGCACATGCTGCGCCGATTGGTCGGCGACACTCTTGATGATGGACAGGGCGTAAGCTTTCGGAGCCAGATTGGGAATGCTGTAGTTGCCCTGGGCATCTGTATGATAGAGGAACATGGTCGAGTAGTCTTGGTCGCCAGAATGAAGCCAAACGCTCGTGTTGGCTACAGGAGACCCATCAGCATTGCGAACCTGACCCTGCAATCGAGTTCGCCCCGGTACAGAAACAGTCATCGATGAAGTTTCTTCCGTGTTGACCTGGATTCTCCTTGGATGCAAGCGGTAGCTCGGGACCTGCAAGAAATAACTACCATCCACAACGTCAAAAACTGCAATTCCTTCATCGTCGGTGACAACAGAAAAACGGTAAGAGGCAAGATTGCTCTGAGCAGTTTGGGCTGCAGCAACTGTTGGCGCGATCTCTTTCCACAAGACCGCAGTCACACCCGCAGGAAGCGCTTGCCCATCGGACAAAAGTTCAATCCGCAGCCCTTTCGGCTTCAAACGCCCATCCCAGACGGCCCCTTCTTCACTGCCAAGAAGAGCAGGTGACGTCTCATCCTCATACCCTTCCTTTGTTGCCACCAAGGAGAACTGCCCCAGGGCGATGCCAAAGATTTCATAGTCACCGTTTGCATCGGTGGTTGTCACGAGCTCAGGGCGCTCCAACACTGTCACCGATGCACCCTCAATGGGCTCTTCCGTGTCATCGTCGATGATTTTTCCAGTGACATTGAATTCACCGGGTTGCAAAACAACTTCCAAATAGGTCGCTTCGTCTTCAAGTAAGGTCACTTCTCGGTAGTAGGGTTCGACCCCCGGTGCCACCACCGTGATTTGTACTTTCTCCGTTGCCAACTCGGTAAATGAGAAAAGGCCGTCTTCCGTAGTGACCGAGGTCTGGGAGGTGCCAAAATCGGTAACAACCGTCACGGATGCCATTGGCACAGGCATTCTCTCTCCCCCCTCCTCTTCCTCAATCAACACAATTCCGTTGAGCTCTCGCCCGCCATAGAGAGCAACTTGACCGATGTCGACATCCTTATCCTTCGATAGATCAACGGTGATCACCCGTGGCTCATACCCTTCCGCTGAGAACAAAAGCTCCGTGGGCTCATCCTTGACGTTTCTTTCAACTCGAAAAACTCCCTCTGGATGAAAGACCCGATCGCTATCAACAGAAAAATCCTGAATCGGCTCACTGGAGTTGCCCTTGGTAACGAAGCCACTCACGAAGACCGTCTTTGTCTCCTCCAATGTGATACGCAGGTTCTCAACCCCCGCCACAACTCCATCCAATTGGGAGTCCTTGAAGCCCAACTTCGAAGCAAGGACAGTGCTTTGGGTCCCATCTCGAACGCCAATAGAAAAAGTGCCATCAAATTCCGTCAAGGACCCGGCAGCAAACGGAACACCCCCTTCCGTATAGTGGCTAGCGGCTACCAAAACCGCTTCTATGGGAGTCCCATTCTTCGTCACAACGGTTCCCGAGATCGTTGCACTCGGTGTTTCCAGCACGGCTTCCACATAGGTTTGCTCTCCGGCGACGAGGGGAATCGAGCCGAAGTAACCGGTGAGATAGTCTTCATGTTCAACTGCGAGAAGATGGGCCGCTACTGGCAGATTTTTGAACTGAGCGATTCCATCCGTACCTGACCGTTCTTGAATGACGTCTGGCGAATAGCCACCATTGATATGAAACCTTTGATTCGTCTTGGATTGGTCCAGAAAGGCCTTCGCCCTTGGAACCGTGACGTTGTCCTGGTTTGTGACTAAGACAACCAGGGATGCCAAGTCATCGCGTTGATCATGAATCCCATCAAAGCCTCGTCCGAAATTCTTGAACCCGAGCTTCTTCAGCCGCTCCAAAAATTCTTTGCGCCCCAAAACCCGGACCTGGCCACCTTGACGTTTCACTGCAGATTTCTTCTTGGCCTCGTGGCCTCCTCGCCCTTTTGAGACCAGGGCGTCCCCTTCTGCCTTCAATCCGAAGGATGCAGCCGGTCCTTCACCAGCTCGCCTGGGACCAAGGTCTTTGCCAACAGTAATTTCGGCGACTTGGATCGTGGAGGCATCGTCGTTTTCTGACCAGACCTTCAGAAAGATCCCACAGGACAGCAAAACCATCAAAGCCATGAATGAAAGAATGAGGGGACGTCGCATGGGCTTTTCTTCTTCTTCGAATTCCGTTTCAACCTGAGGACTCAGCCGAGCCTCGTGATGATCATATCAACCGGCCCCCACCCTTGGGGCCAAGGAGTTCAACGGGGGATTGCGATGGCCATAAACCGAAATGGCTTGAGCTGGCGATAAAGATCGCGGCGAGCCCGAAGGCCCTTTCGGTGACCTTCCATGCCTGGCCCTCGGGCCATTCCCAGCGCCTTCTCAACACTCTTAATGGCCTGATCAAATTGTTGATTCGCGGCATAGGCGGCCCCTAAGACATCTTGCACTTGCAGATTGTCCATGGACAAGGCCACTTCCTTGGCGAGTTCCAGCCCTTCCACAGCCTCCGCCTGGGTGCAAGCTCGATTGGTTACGAGAGCCCAAGCTAAATTTCCTTTCAAGGCGGCTTTCGCTTCATTCGGGGCGTGCTTCAGTGCTTCTCGCAGAGATAGAATGGCATCCTTATTACGGCCGAAGGAAGTCAGGGTAATCCCCAACTTCTGATACCCCTTGTACTCCTTAGGCTTCGCCTGAATTGCCTTCTGAAAACAAACCAGTCCAGCGCCCACTCGACCAGCACCGACAAACGTCTCCCCGAGTAGGACATAAGCATCAGCAAAATAGGGATCGAGTTTCAAAGACTCTTGCAATTGCTTCACAGCCTTTGATTTCTGTCCCTCCTTGATCAAACCAATGCCGTAGTTAAAGCGCAGGAGACTATCTTTAGGCCAAGCACCTACTGCCATTTCATAGTGTCTGAGAGCCCGCTTTCCCTGACCGGCCAAGACCAAAGCATTCGCCAAATTCGAGTGCAGTTCTGGTTGGTCTGAACGCGCCAATCCACTTTCGAACTCTTTGATTGCTTCTTCGATTTTACCTTCTTCCACAAGCACTTTGCCGAGAAAGACATGACCACGCCAATCATGAGGCTGTCTCGCCTTCTTCTTCAAAGCCACAGCCTGGGCGATGGCCGCCTTGCCATCCTTGCTTACCGGTAGCACCATGAAGGAGCAAGTAGCCATCTCATCGGTAGATTGGGGGCCATAGTTGATGTCTATGGGAGGTGAGTTGGGATTCCTAGGGTTATCAGCCGTGTTGTCAAAACTCATTTGAACAACGAGCCGTGTCCCCCGCGGCAAACGAGGAGGATTGGCATACTCATATTGATCCTGCCAGTTGAAATCCCAATCGTCGTCGTAGAAGAGCCAAATTTTCTTGCCTCCAGGCAAGATGGCGAAGATCCGCATCTCATTGCCGATGTAGTGGGCGTGAGGATAGATGCGTAAAAGCTGAACAGTTGCCGGAAGCTCAAAAGAATCTTCCACCCAAATGCCCTTTACCCCCGCTGGCACATGAATGTCGTTATTCCGCAGGAGCACTGTGACAGACTCTTTCGTCGGAGCTTCATCGGTAAAATAGAGGCCAACTTCGCAACTGATTTTTTCAGGTTTGCCCGTGGTCACCATGTGCATGTTCAGCACTAAGTCGCAACCACGCTGAAGCTCCCATGCCATTTTCTTGGGGCTAATCGCGGGTTTCTTCCCAGGGGTCCAACCGATAAACTGTCCGCCTGCTGCCTGGGACAGACCTAAATCCATCCCAGGAAAGCCCACGCCACTAGCCTCTTTCGCCCGCTCCCGAGACGATGAAGTATTATCAAGATTCAAGACACCATGATGGGCAACCCGCAGGTTCCTCGGTCTGATCTCAACGGCGCGAACATACTTGCGGCTATCCACCAAAACTGGCATGACGAAGTTGCGAAACTCGTCCGTTCCTTCTGCTGGAACCACAAAGGGCTCAGGCATCTTGACGATAAAATCTGGTGGTCCCAAGCTCCAGCCTTTTTGTTTGACTGGAGGTTTCGGTGCTTGAGAAAGATCACCGGTTGGGCATCCGTCTTCGGTCCATTGGGCAATCTGTGCTATTTCAAGATTGTTGAG
>WFTN01000392.1 GCA_015485455.1 Planctomycetota bacterium
GCGTCTTGCGTCCTTAGGGGTCTTGTCCGGTGGCACGATCACCGGACAAGACCCCTAAGGACGCAAGACGCTCCCCTTCCGACCGCGCGTGAATCGTCGCCGCAACCGCCTCAGCTTTGGTGAGGTCGATACGTCCATTACGAAACGCCCGCTGGGTAAACTCGCCGGGCAAGGCCAAGCGGGCCCCCATTCGCCTCAATATCTCAACGACCATTTCTAAGAGAGTCGGCGAGCCGGGAAGATGAAGTTCAACTTGGTCTTCACCTGTATAGGATTTGGGGCCCCGCATGACGTAGGCCACAACAGGAACAGAAACCCCTGCACGTCCAACGATGAGGCGTCCAGAGCTTGCTTGCCAATCAAGGTCACGGGGACGCTCAGATGATCCGACAGCTTCGAATGCTTGATCGGCGAAGGCAATGGCTTTCTTGCCAGAAAGGCGAACAATTCCGCGACGCCCAGACCCGCGGGGACTGGAAATGGCGACAATCGTGTCGCCCAATCCCCGCGTAATCTGACTGGCGTCGGCCATGAATCAACTCACCTATTTAGACTTGGCCACCTTCACATCCCCCTGACCTTCTTCTCCCTTATCAATGGGGAAGAGTTTCTTGATCACCCTTTGTTCGAAGATTCCAAAGAGACTACTGGACAACCAGTAGACCGATAGACCTGCAGCATAGGCGTACATGAACACACCAAACATCAAGGGCATGAACATCATCATCTTTTGTTGCTGCTGCATCTGAGGATCTGGAGACTTAGGCATTCCCATTTGATGAAAGAACATGGCGGCAATCATCAACAGGGGCAAGATATTCAATCCGGCAATGACCAACCCAGGACCACAGAAGCATGGCAAAGAGAACGGATCCCACGGGATGAAACGGTCCGGCATGGAGAGATCAGTACACCACAAGAAACTAGCATGGCGCAACTCATAGTCGAAACGGATTGCCGAGAACAAGCCGAAGAAGACAGGAATATTCAACAGCATTGGCAAGCAACCCCCGAGAGGAAGTAGCTTGGTATCCGACTCCTTAAGCAGAGCCATGTGGGCCTTCTGCAACTTTTGAGGGTCGTTCTTGTAACGCTCCTTCAAAGCCTCAATCTTTGGCTTGAGTTTGGCCATTTTCTTGCCATGGATGTGCATGGAAGTTTGCGATTTGCGTGTGATCGGAAACATCACGATCTTGACGCAAACAGTCAGCAAGATGATCGCCAACCCCGTACTCCCAAGAAGCCCGGTGAAGAAAGACAAAAGCCAGATAACAGCTTTCGACACCGACTGAATCAACCATCCCAAAGGTCCGCTGGTGCAACAGGCAATGGACTGAGCCGTCAGTTCCGCATCAGCAACAGCCAAATATGCATCGAGCTTCTCGGGATCATTGGCAAAGGCTTCCTTGATGACACGGTGATCTTTTGGTCCCAGATAGTAGTCAAATTCATTGGTGACCACGTGACCCGGGCTGTTGGAGGTCAAAATGGTCCCCACTTGACTCCAGACCCGCATGGGGCCGTATTTTTCAAGATCGGCGAGCTGAACTTTTGCCAAGTTAAGTTTGGCAATGGGATCTGCGGCCCGCAAACGCACATCAGACACGCGCCCGTCCGTTTTTGGCCACAGGTAAGCACCAAAATAGATACCCATGTCACAGGTAAATAAACTCGATGTCATCACCTTGGATTGTTCATTTGCCTCCAAGACATCCGACACACTCACTTTGGTCAACTCCATCTCTCCAGAGTCGCGAATAGCGGAGAGGGAATGGCCATAGCTTTTGGGGTCATTGGGCAAAAGATAGGCCCGTTCCGGTGGAAAAACACCACCGCTGGTGTTCATCCAGAATTCCCGCGTCACGCCACCTGGGGATTTCGAGTCCAAAGACAGGGCCACGTTCAATCGGCGATCTGATTCATTGAGCGAAAAAGACTTTTTGAGAACAAAGGACTGACCGTTCTTGGTGACGGCCAACTCAAAAACGATTGTTTTGCCGTCGGCGCTCGGCCCCGTGGTTTGCCACAGGTGCTGGTTTGCCCAGCCAGCTTGCTCAGCCCCCGTATTGCGGTCGAATAGTTCGAAGGCTTTCTCACCCCCTTGGTAATGGGTGATGAACTCCAGCTTACCCTCTTTCGAGTTGGTGTCGACGTTCTTGGCGTTTGCTTTGTCTTCAACGGTTTGAAATTGATCCAAAAAGAAGGCGCTTGTCAAGGACGCACCCCTTTGGTCAAACTCGTAGCGAATCTTGGCACTTTGAAGAGCCAGAGGACCTTCATGGGGGGCGGCATCAACGATCTTGTCAATTTGCGTTTTCTGGGGCTCCCCCGGCGATTCCTTTTGATTGGCGAGTCCAGCTCCAGGATTCTTGGTTTGACCTTGATCGCCAACGGAATCTCCGCTCCGGCCCTTTTCGCCACTTGTTTGCTCAGTCTTGTTAGCGTCCTTTTTGACTTGCTCCTGTTGAGACCCCCAGTATGTGAGGATCAAGAAGGAGACAATCATCGCTAGCAGGAATCGGTTTTGCATCCGTTTACTTTCTTCTGACTCATCGCTTTCACAGCACCTTCGTGGTCACTGTGTTTGTTTCAATTCTTGGAAGGCTTAAGAACTCCAGGGAGTGATCAACGCCCCACTTTGAGCCGAGCAGCCAAAGTGTTTGACAGGTCTTCGATTTTCATGATTTTTTTCATGGTAGTGGTGAAGTCGTATTCTACCCGACGAAATTGCACTTTCCTGCCCTCGACAACGACGTAAGAAGAGCGGGTATCGCCATCACGAGGTTGCCCCACTGATCCGACGTTAATCAGAACCTTCTCATCCTGGGGCAAAGTGAATTCATATTCTAAATCTTCTGGATGGACATAACTGCCACCTTCAGTCCAAACACCTGGGATATGGGTATGACCAAAGAAGCAGACGGGTCTTTCCATGAGGTCGAAGATCTCTCCCATTTTGCCAGCGTCTTCCGCGTCGGCTGGCATGACGTAATCCCGGGTCTCATGGCGTAGTGAGCCATGGACAAAGACAGCAGACTCGGTCATCTGGCTCTTGGGCATGCCATCGATGCGCTGCCAAAGTTCGTTTTTCTCTTCTTGGGAAATGTCGCCATCGTTGATTTGGGCTTTGGTCCATTCAAGAGCTTGGCGAGCCCGGGGGTTGAAGTCTTCAGCGAAGAAAAGCATCCCTTCTTCGTGGTTCCCCATGAGCGAGAACTCAAAGGACTTAGCTATGTCGAGCACGGGCAAGGGATCGGGCCCATAGCCAATGACGTCGCCCAAGCAATACACCTTCTCAACCCCCAACTCAGCCATGTCTTTCATGACGGCAGTGAGGGCCTCAATATTGCTGTGTAAGTCAGAAACGATTGCATACACGTCAGGGCGATCCTTCAGCTTGGGTCTTCATCTGAATCCGGCGCCTCCTGAGATGGCGCCACAGACTCTTCGACCAAAAGAACCGGGATTTTGTCTTCTACGCGATAAAGCAAGCCGCAGGACGTTTCATTTTGGCACTGAAGCATGTCGCCCTGGATAGCCAAAGGCGACTTGCATGCGGGACAAGCGAGAAGTTTCAAGAATTCCGAATCGATCATGGCTCGATTATTAGCAAACCCCACGGACCACAACAAGCTCAGCTTGGCCCGAAACAGAAATCAAGAAAAGCTATAAACCGTTTAATAATAGAAAGTTATGGTTGTCGACTGGAAGGAATCAGACCTTCTGCTATCAACATGGAACGCTTCAACTCCAAGCCTCCGACAGCGCTGAATCCCGTGAGAGCCCCATTCGTCCCCAAGACCCGATGACAAGGCACCACCGGTGGAAAGGGATTGCGCCCCATAGCGGCCCCCACCCCCCGGGCTGCTTTAGGACTACCAATCAAGGTAGCCAAGCCTTTATAAGTAACTGTCTTGCCCCACGGAATCTTGCGCAAAGACCGATAAACAGATGCCGTGAAGGGTGGCAAGTCCGAAAGATCCAACTTCGCTTTGAAAACAGTCTTCTCCCCTTGGAAGAAGGATTGAAGTGCCTTCACTAAGTCTGGCAACAAGTCTTTGGAGGGTTTGGCTTGGGGGAATTCCTCCCGGATGAGGGTTAGCAAGTCCGACTTCCGCTTCTGGGGCAGGCCACTTCGCCTTAGGCCCTTTGCGCCCACGACGATATAGGCGAACCCACCTTTCACAGGGAAAATACGATAGGAAAAAGAATCACTTTTTGCTGGCATTTTTGATCTCCAAAACGGGACCGCTCAAGAAGCCGCAGCGAGATGACCTCGGTCTGCCAATGAAACATAGCGCCCATCCCCGACGATGACATGATCCAAAACCCGCACCCCAATGAGCTCACCGGCCCTTTTCAGACGGTCTGTCACTTGTAGATCTTCTGGGCTAGGGCTAGGGTCACCGCTGGGATGGTTATGGACCAAAACAATGGCGCAGGCCCCCACTTTGAGAGCAACACGAAAAACCTCACGAGGATGGACCAGACTACCCGTCAACGTGCCCAGGGAAATACGCTCCCTTCGGAGCAGGCGATTGCGAGCATCCAAAACCAAGACCTCGAACACTTCTTGTTGAATGCCCCTGAGCTGAGGCTCGACGAAACGAAAAATCTGCAAGCTGTTCACAAATCGAGGCCGGGTATCAGTGCGGGCCAAAGCCACTCGCCGACCTAATTCGAACGCGGCTTCAATTCGCGCAGCCCGGGTTGGCCCCAGGTCGAATACGGCCGCCAGTTCTTTGGATGTTGCACGAAAGATCGACCGGATTCCCAAAGGATCGCCCTCCAGGATTTGACGAAGAGGTTCGCTATCAAAGACGCCAACCAACAACCCGAGGAGCTCATGATCACGTAGTGCTGAAGCACCGAGAGTCTCTAAGCGGCTCAAGACTGCAGACCTTTGATGTTCATTTCTTTTGTCTTTCACACAACAAAGGACGTCAGAATCGAGCAAGTGGACCGACTTTTTGGCAAACTATCCCAGATTCAAACCTTCAGAAAGAACATGCACATGACCGAGAAATCTCAGCCCCGGCGGGAGCCAGCACTCAAAGTGGCCATGATGCCACGGGACACAAACGTCCATAACACCATCTTTGGTGGGCTATTGCTGTCCTACATCGACTTGGCTGGAGCGGCTCATTGCCGCTCCGAGCTTCTGGACCGCTGTGTGACCATCGCCATGAATGAAGTCGTCTTCAAACATGCGGTTTTCGTTGGCGACATTGTCAGCTTGTTTTGCGAAACCATTCGGATTGGGCGTACATCGATCACAGTCAAAGTCGACGTTTGGGCTGAACGCTTTGAACAGCCCAGGCAATGCGTTTGGGTAACAGAAGCGGAAGTGACTTATGTGAATGTCGACCACGACCGCAAACCAATCCCCATTGTTCCCGAAAAAGGTAAGGAAATCTAGGCCTCAGAGTACGCTAAGAAGAACGCTCTTAAGC
>WFTN01000393.1 GCA_015485455.1 Planctomycetota bacterium
AACGACGGTTGGCTTTCCGCCATCTGTGCAGCTCCCATCGCCTTGGGACCCTGCGGGATTACAGAAGGTCGTTGCGCCACCAGCTATCCCGGTTTCGGCGACAAGTTTCCTCACGGAACTTATGCTGAAGACCGGGTCGTCGTCGATGGCAAATTGATCACCAGCCGCGGCCCAGGCACGTCCATCGAATTCGCCTTAGAACTCGTCCGCGCCCTTTGCGGTGACGACAAGGCGAAAGCACTCGAAGAAGGCATGTTGGTCTCCCGCCCAGAACAAGCCCGCTTTATTTAGAGTTCAATTCTAATGGTGGTGATTCTGATAAGAAGTCAAAGTCAAGAATCCGAGCCTTGGAGGGGGCAACGAGCCTATTCTAAAGACATCCTTGGAATGTTGAGCAGAATCTCAACCAACGCTTTATTGATATAGTAGTTATCGCGCCCATGCTTCTGCTTCTCGACGATTCCCTCCTCGGACAACAGATCCAAGTACCGTGAGGCCGTTATCCGGGTAACCTGGATATCCCTCATTACATAGGCAATTTTGGTGTAAGGGTACCTGAACAGGTTGTTGAGCAAGTCCTGACTATAGATTTTCGGAAGGTTGTTCCGGATACGATGTTTGACCAGAAGCATCAGATCCTTGATGGCCAGAATAATCTCAATGGACTGCTTGGAAGTGGAAGCGATGCCCCGCAACATGTAGAGTATCCACTCTTCCCAAGCCCCCTTGTCGCGAACGATTTGGAGCAAACGGTAGTACTCCGATTTGTGCTGGATGATGTAGCGACTGAGATAGAGCACGGGTATTTTCAGCAACCCCTTAGAAACCAAATAGAGTATGTTGACAATGCGGCCTGTTCGCCCATTGCCATCGTAGAACGGATGTATACTTTCGAATTGAAAATGGATCAGCGCCATTTTAACGAGATGATCGCATTCATCCTCCCCGTCCTCGTTCATGAAACGCTCCAGCTCAGACATCAACTCTACAATCTGTTGATGGTGCTGCGGCGGCGTGTAGACAATTTCTCCTGTTTCGCGATTCTTTAATTCAGTACCCGGCAACTTTCTGAATCCAGCCCGGTTCTGTTCAAGAATCTGCTGGATTTCAAGAATCTGGCTGTTGGTCAGAATCCCTGTTCTCTTGACCGTAGCGAACCCTTCCCGCAAGGCCTGCGCATATCGTGCAGTTTCCTTGGCAGCCAGATTCGATGTCCGCCCAAACAAGTCAGCCTTAAGCAACTCGTCGTGAGTCGTGACAATGTTCTCGACTTCCGAACTGTCCATGATGACGCAACATTTCTTCTGTAAATTCCATGAGCAAGTCAGTTCTGTCCCATGTTCAAATAGATTCGTCCAGTTTCCCATTCTTCACTTTTCTCCGCGAGCATCGCGGAGACGAGTCTGAGCAATGACGCTGCCGCCATGGCGCACCTTGACGTATTTTGCGTCTACAGTGAGATACCGGGTCATTCCAATGGCGCGGTTGCGCCAAGTTTCCAACTCCCCGTCGAGGCGCTTGGCGGCCCGTGAGACCTGCATAGAGCTGATAGTGAGACCACAAAGTTTCTCAGTGATGGCGGCAACTTTGCGAGTCGAGACACCCTGCACATATGACTCAGCCACAGCCAGCATCAAGGCCCGCTCACCACGAGGGCCTTGGTCCAGTGCTTAGAGATAAAGTCGTTCCCCACCTTCTTCCAGCCCTCTGACTTGAGGAATCCTTAGCTCGACTTCACCGGCTCGCGTGTCCATTCTCTTTGGTTTGTAGCCGTTGGCCTAGCCATGCCTTGCTTCACTCCGCTGATAGGGGCCAGCACCAATGAAGGCCGAGCGCTCATGCCTCATGGCCTCATTCATGAGGATTTCCATGCACTTGGCCATGGCACCCAAGCCATTTTCGATAAGTAGTTCCAAAACGCATTCCATCACCACAGTAGAATCATTCGTGGGTCGAGTCATTTTTCTGTTCCTTGAATTAGTAGCTTTCTGCAAGAGACAGGAAATGGCTCGCTCATTCAAGCCAAACTTCTCGCCATGCCCGAAGCGAGCATGGAACCAAGGCTTTGCCCAAGACGGCAAAGCCGAGCCGCGTCCAGACAATGGCTTCGCCATCACCTGGGGCCCCGCGGCCAAGAAGAAAGGCCAAAGAGGAAATTACAGAAGAGAAGTTAGACCAACAATTGAACCGCAACCTAAGATTGGAAAACCACTTATGTATCATGAAAGAACTGATAGGGTCTCGAGTGCTCAAGTTGGCAAAAGCAAAAGTCGAATAAGGAGAGTTGTCAGATCTAGTGCACCGATAATTGTCTGTGCCATGATCGGCTTCTTTATGCCAATTGCCTGTTCTAGCGGTGGAGTTGAAGGAAAGAAACATCAAGAAGGACCTCATTTGGCCATCATTCCCAAATTGAAGGCAGTAGGCACAGGTGATGACGAGATAACCACGACTTTCTTCCCGCAATCAGTTGGTATTAACAGTGGAACGATTACCATCACCGCTTTTAACGGGGGCTCAGCGCAAACCAGTTCCTCTCACGATTTGGACGACACCGATCCGTTCGACCTCAGCATTGCCGTTGACGAAGATACAACAAAGATCACAGTTTCCTATTCGAAAAGCGGAGTGACCAAAGAAATTCCGGCATCCAGATTACGATAGAAAGGTTCATAGGCATGATGAAAACTACAGCGATGGTCGTAGGTTTCGTGGCAGCTTCATTTGCTTCAACGCTCGCGTTCAACTTGGATGAATACCATGACATTGCGAATGAGCAGGAGTATTCTGTCGAGATTCGCGGCGGGAGCGAAGATTGGATCATTACGGCCGGGCGTACGGCTCTCGACGTAAGTGATTTGACTTTCGATGTTGACGTCACGATTGACGCCAGTGCGATCAACAAGATATCTTTTCTGAAATTGTATGTTGGAAACGATACAGATTCTGACGGGACGATTGAATCATCAGAATGGGAGCTGAAAGCGACGGGCTCAGTTTCCAACGTGAGCGGTCACACAATCGGCACGATCAGCTCGACAGAAGTTTCGGCGACGAAAAGCGCATACCTTCTACTGTATGACGAAAATGGAACGACGACGTATCAAGCGATGGGCGACGAAGATCTTGAATACGAAATGCCTTAGGCTGTGCTGATCGTCGTCGGAAGAGACTCATAGCAAACAATAGAGGCGTTATAGTCTCGATCTGGGGTTAGAGTCAATCCGCCAGTGGCATCCACTTCAAGTCTTGGATGCCGCTTTCTTTCCTTCCCCTCCAGCGGGCCTCGATAAACTTGAACCCCCGTTCTCGAGCCCAGGGTACGTCGATCAAAATTTCGCCTTCGTAGTTGGGAGAAACGAGAGACCAAGTTTTGAGAATTTCATCGGCTTGGCCGCGGAATATGAGTTCCAAAGCTTTGGGGCTCCCTTCCATTTGCAGCAAAACGATTGAAGGACCGTCAAAGGTATCTTCACCGAAAGTGATCATTTGACGGTAGTCGCCAGCGGTCGTTCGCTCCACTTTGCCTCTTTGCCACCGCAAGGCTGCGTTAAGATCGCCATCGGCAACAAGGGTCACTTCGGCTAATTCCCAGTTTTCGGCTGCCCCCGATTCGGAACGCACAGAAACCTCTATGCCATTCTCCTCAAGGCCAGCCAACAAGGGAAAGAGGATAGCTCCGGCATTCAAACTAACATTGTTTAATATCGTCGTTTTCTTTCCTGTCTTAATAGCGAAACGAAGCCCTTTCCCTCTGCCTCGGATGGCGAGCAACACCGTCCCTGTGCCATCGTGAGGAAGTGGAGATTGATTCCATTCGGCCATCACTTTCCAAGTTGAAGTCGCAATTTTCTTTCCTGGAGACCCACGGTAGGTGGATTTACTGGAAGCTTGAGGCAACGGACAAACGGACTTAGGAATCAATCGGCGGTAGACGGAATAAAAATGGGATAGTCGTCCACCTCCTGGGCCGGTGAGATAGTGATTGGGCATTTCCCAGAACAAGACTCTTGGCAACGATTCAAGGCGCCGTTTCAAGAATTCACGCATCACTGTTTCTGGGCGGCTCCCCGGAAGCGAAGCGTTTTCGACCTGCTTGCCACCATAAAAAGACAAGAACTGCCAAAAGGAACGATCATCGGTGAAACTCGTGCCACAGACGACACGTTCCAAACCGCGTTCGTCCTTGTTGAGAATCCACCAACTCTTATTGGGGCCTACCTGGCCCACGACCGCGGTAAAATGTTCGACTTTCGATTCGAAGACCTCTCTGGAGAAATACTCGCCCGTAATGCCGTTGCTAGCCAAGAGGTCGCGGCCCACATGGGCAGGATCGAGGGCATCATAGAGCTTGAAGGGGCTGTCTTTTTCATCAACGAGCAATCCAGACTGTCGACAACATTCATAAGCACTTCTGCGTTGCCCCAAATGGCTCCAATGAGAATCCCATTGGTAGTAATTGTCGATTGTCTCCGTATCCATCAATGGGCCGACAAGATCGATGCATTCCACGTCAAGATCCCAAGCGTATCTCACCAGAAGAGAATCGATGCGAGGGCGGGCCAGAACTCCACGAGGCAAATACTTGGCGGCGATCACAGACTTCCGCGGAATAGGAATAGTAATCAATCGGCATCCGCGTTTGGCAAACCGACGCTGTAAGCACGCAGCACGGGAAGCTCCAAGCAAAGCAATGGATTCGTCCGAATCTGCACGGGGATACACCCGCTCCTTCAAAAAGAGCCAACCATCTTTGCCAATGATCAGGTCAGAGGAACCTTCATTTAACCAGCGATACAGGTAGTAGGCATAGGGAGCCCCCACAACTCCTCGAACACGGGATCGTCTTTTCCAGCGGTCTTCGATAAGCCGAGCTAAGCTACCGTCCAGAAAACGCGCGTTCTCCTGAGCGGCTTGGGCTTTTTGCGCTTCAATTCCGATCAACTTCGGCTCTGGCAGGGGCCAAAGAGTATCCACCACACCCGTGCCAAAAGTCAGCACGCAGAAAAGCAATACCACCAAAATCGCCAAGCCATAGCTTAAAGGACCAGGCAAGGTATCAGGGGCAACAATGAGGCCGTCTCTGACAGCCTCATCCTGATGGTCGTTAGAATTGGTAGTAGAGGAAAGGGACATGACTCTCAAAATGAAGATGCATCAATGCGAGGATAAAAAGAAACTGTAAGGTCAACACGTAAGCAGGATGAGCCCGGCGAACGAGCTTTTGGCTGGTTGGAGTAAGCCAAATGAGTACAACGGCGGCACTACCTCCACAAGCAAAAATCGGGCGGAGCTGAAGGAGGCCCCCTTCTAGGCCAGCCCGGATTCCTATCATGTTTCCACAATAAGAAAGTGCGGCCTCAAGATCGGTGGCTCGAAAGAACACCCATCCAAACAGCACCAGTACAAAAGTAATGGCGATCCGAAGAATCCTTGGAGCCCGATGATAAATAGACTTCTTGCCAAAGAGACGCTCCACCACTAACCAAAATCCTTGGTAGGCCCCCCAGCAAATGTAAGTCCATGCTGCCCCATGCCAAAGTCCCCCCAGGAGCATGGTAACCACAAGATTGAAGTAGGTGCGCAACTCACCACGACGGTTGCCCCCCAGCGGAAAGTAGAGATAGTCCCTCAAGAAAGAAGACAAAGATATATGCCAACGACGCCAAAAATCCGTGATGCTCGTGGCTCGATAAGGTGAATTGAAATTAACCGGAAATGAGAAACCCATCATCAAACCCAAGCCGATGGCCATATCTGAGTAGCCAGAAAAATCAAAATAGATCTGCATGGCATAGGCTGAAACCCCGATCCAAGCATCAGCAATCGCCAACTCTGGCAGACTGAAAGCTTGATCGGCCAGAGGGGCTAAGACATCGGCGATTAAGAGCTTTTTGGCAAAGCCGCATTGAAAGAAGAGCACACCACGATAAAACTTCGCCAAACTGTGTGTCCGGCTGTGAAGCTGTTCAGCCACACTCTCATAGCGGACAATCGGACCAGCGATCAATTGGGGAAACATGGAAACGTAGCACATCATGTCGCGAAATGCTCTGACAGGTTTCGAGCGCTTCATGTAGATGTCAACAGTGTAGCTAATAGTCTGAAACGTATAGAAGGAGATTCCCACGGGTAATACGACCCTTGTCCATCCGACAGTTTCCATGTCTGCCGATAGCAACATGTTATTGAGAGTGTCGATACCAAAGTTGGCATACTTGAAGTAAGCAAGAAGCCCGAGATTGGTCACCAAGGAGAGAATCAAGAATGAACGCCCAGTTTTACCCTCTTGTTGCTTCCTCTTGACGCCTGAACCGCAAGTATAATCCACAACCGTTGACAGAAGCATTAAACCGACAAAATCTGGACGCCACCAGCCATAGAAGACATAACTCGCCACGGCAATGGTATAGGACCGCAGCTTCCGGGGGCTCAAATAGTAAAGCACCAAGAAGATTGGCAAGAAGAAATACAGAAATATGCCGCTGGAGAAAACGATCGTGAGCCCCTTTCTGCAAGAGGAAAATCAAACTTCCCGGACGAAACCCGTCTGGCCGCCATTCATCATTGCTAAAAACTACTTGCCCAAGTTCTTCAAATCTTCCATCCGACTCTTCACCAGCCTGATATTCGATTCCGGAGCCTGAGAGGCAATTGATTGTGCCTTAGCCGCCGTCTCTTTCATCCTGCTACGGATATCAGCCAACTTCTCTGGAGTCATGCCTGGAGAATTCTCAAGGCTTTTCAGGAAGGAACTGTCCTTCCCCATGGGCGCCGTTTCCGTCATCAATGTTGCCCCTATAGCTGTAGTGATTGCTGCTTGGATCTGGGCGAACTTATTGGCCTTGATGTTGTGTTTGTTGAGCAGAGACCGCACATCACCATTGACAGAGAACGCTTCGAGCATGCTTGGGTTTCCTTCTAGGGATTCGCCAAGGGCCTGCATCTCCCCCATGATTGTCAGATATTTGTCGATATCTGAGTTGGTCAAGACATAACTTCCGTCCACCATAGGATTCGAGTCTGAATTACGA
>WFTN01000394.1 GCA_015485455.1 Planctomycetota bacterium
GTTCTTTGCTATCAACGGTTTGCCCACTTTCCACCTGGGCCAGCAAGATGGCAACTTTGGCGTTGCGATAGGCGGCACTAGCAGCCGGGATGCCCTTTCCATGGGCAGAACGCAAATCTTGGAGCACGATCTTTGCTTTTGGCATGTCCTTGGCGAGAAGATCCGAGGCCACCAAGAGTCCCTTAGCGTGGTAAGCAAGCTCTTGGGAAAGCCCTGTCTTGCCAACACCCGCAGCGGCAGCATCCTTGAATGCATCCGCCGCCAAACTATATTTGCCGGCCGCGGCGTAAGCTTCCCCCATGGCGATCTTAGCCTGTTGAACAGCCACACCCTTGATGCCGTTTTGCTCAAGAACGTTCAGCAACTTCATCAGTGTCGACTTGGCCTCTGCATGCAAGCCTTCCAGGCTTTGGCACTTGGCCAAAACCCGGGCGATGCGTGGATAAAGGCGGTGATTCGGACTGGAAGTAAGCAGCTTCTTAAGAGTAGCCGCCCCATCGCGAAAGTCACCATGAGCCAACTGAGCCCGCCCCAAGTAGTAAGCTGCGTACTCTTTGACCCAACCTTGCTCGCTATCGCCTTCGGAGAGAACTGGTTTCAGAGAGGAGATGGCATTGAGAAAGTCACCCGTACTGAATCGCTGAAGCCCCAAACGGTAGTTTGCTGGTTCACGGTCGTAGATCACAGCGACCACATCCGCAGACGCCACCTTCTTCTTGGCCTTGCCGCCTTTGGAGTAGGAAACCTCTTTCATCGTTTCAGATGTCACCTTGACACCTTTGATGGCAGGCTTGCCACGCAGCAAGATCGTGTCCGCTTGAGCCACCATCGGCAACAAGACAAACATCGCGACGATCAAATTCACTCGTTTCATTTCTTTCCTCATTGTCTCAATCGGTCGGTCTATCAAGGGCGTTCTCATTGTGGCCATAGAATACATTCCTATGGCCACATCAAGAGAAGGACCAAGGCGTGATCTACAGTTGATCTTTCAACCAGTTCCACAGTGGGTTGTATTTCTTGCCGCCGGGGATGGCTGTCTTGTCAAAGACCACTTGGACACTCTTCTTCATTTTAGCCAAGGCCTTGCGATTCTTCTTTGCTTTCGCGTCCTGATATACCATCAAGTAAGTGTAGAATCTGGCATTCTCAATGCGGTCATCCAAAGCTGCAATTTCAGCATCACTCTTGGCATCCTCCGATGCTTTCCGGAACCTTTTCTGGAGTTTCTTCCAGATCTGAGCGGCCCGAATGAACTCGGAGTTTCCGGGATAGAATTTGCGAATTCCGCGGCGATTTTCTCCAGTGAGGAAACCACCGAAGATCTGGGCGGCTTCTTCCAGAGTTTCATCCGTACCGCTGTTCTTCTTCCCAACGATTTTTGAGTAAACAGGTGCAGCCATAGCGAAGAGCCGATCAGCTTCTTCTGTTTTCCCATCTCGGAAAGCAATCTTGGCTCTTTCAAGCAGGCAACGGGCTTTACGCTTGTTGGCATAACGCACCAATTTTTGTGGCAGCTTGGAACCGAAACGGGACAGCATCAAATCAATAAGCTCTTCCGCTTCCTTCCACTGCTTAAGCTCATAAAAACCAGTCACCGCTCGAGGCCAGTACCCGGACTTGGATTTCTTAGCGGTCAACAAGTAAGCGCGAAATGCGCGAACCGAGTCCAAACGCAGCAAGTTGCGGGCTTCCACTTCCTCCACGCTGTTCTTCGGCATGGCACGGAACTGAGCGCGCAGAGCGTTGCTTGTTTTCAATGCGGCCGTGGGAACCAATTTATGATTCCGGTCGGCCTTGAGCATTTCTTGAAGAAGCTCATAAGCCTTCCGTCCATCTTTGGCGTGAATGTAACCCACGAGAAGGTTGTTACGGCAATACTGTAGGACATTCTCGTCTTTGCTGTGCTCCAGAACATAATTCGCATGTGGCACAATCGCCTGATAATCTTTGGTCTTAACGGCCAAGTCTGGCTCAATCTCAGCTGCTCGGCGGTAACATTCTGTCAACTGAAAATGAGCTTCAACCAATGCTGCCTTGCGAGCCTTCAAGCGCAGTGGATCCGTGTCTTTGGAAGACTTCGTGAATGCGATGTAGTCCGAGAATTTCTTCGCAGCAGCACGCCACTGAGGAGCGGTTGCCCCTTTGTTCTTGCGCAGAATAAGGGCACCCACGGAAGCCACCTTCACCATGGCTCGCTCTTGATACTCCGATGGCTTGGATGCGATGGCTTCGAATGCTTTCAAAGCCTCGGGATAACTCTTGGTGCGGAGTAAGTTACGCGCCTTCGTCCAAAGAAGTCGTCCTTGGTCGCCACCTCCCTCGACTCCCACAGGCGGGTGAGCAATGATCCAGTCGCCGCAGCGCGAGCGCAGTTCATTGGCAAAGGATGAATTGGAAGTCACCTTGGTCAAGTCTTTGGCGACAGCCCCCCAGTACTTGGAGATCTCCTGGTTGATCTTACGATTGTCGCCTAATTTATCGTTGTTGTACCTCTTGTAGGCCTGCTCGAGGGCCACATAAGACTCCATGGATCGCCCTAGCTTGTCATTGCAGCGACCGATACGATAGAAAGCTTCACGCCCCAAAATATTGCGCTCTGTTTCATCTTTCACCTCGGCCAAGTTGGTCAAAACGATCTGATAGAGAGCAATGGCCTCATGATACTTGGCAGGATTTTTGCGAGCGGCCACATAGGCTCCATTGGCTCCAGATGCCAAGTTTGTCGAGGTGAACTTATCCTTATTTTCCGCTGTGCGGATGATGATGCTCATCAACTTGTCCGCTTCTTGGCCAGCATATCCACCCTTAGAAGAAACCGCAGCGGCCAACTTGAGGGCCCGATCGGAATCCCCTACGGACTTCAGAGCCTTGGCAAATTCAATCTGCGCCAAGCGTCCATAGTAGCCCCAATCCCAACCCAATGTTTCGAAGGATTTAGTGATATCCTCTCCATGCTGAATCAAGATGTCCGTGGCACCGTGCTTATTCAAGAACTCGAACTGCCAGAACAAAGCTTGGGTCACAACGCTGGCCCAGGCGGCGGGAGGATTATTGTCCGGGTTGGACATCTGTTCAACCACGTACCAGTAATCGGAATCAACCTTGGCGATATCGATTCTGTCTTTGTCGAAACCACCTTCGTACTGGGCAGCGTGAACACGGCCCAACCAAATGAAGGAGTACATTTCCCAAACGGAACCCGAATTGAACAGGCCAAATTTCTCTAAGTCATCCACAGCATCCCGCAATTCTTCATTGCGAAACGGTGACTTGAGTTTTTTCGGGTCTGTACCGATGAGCTCGGCTTTCAACAGGCGGACAACGTTGCGATCCAAGGCGGCTTGCTTTCCCAAGAGCTTGGCACGTTCATCCGTCATGGCCTCTAAGGTTCCCGAGGCCAAGGTATAAATGTTGGTAGCTTCAGCCAACAGATTGAGATTGCGCTTACGGACCGCTTCTTGCTGGTCGCTGGGGATCCGACCCTCGTTGATGAAACGGATCTCCTCCCCCACCACGTCTTGAATGGTTGACGCGAGATCAAAGAGGGTCTCGTAGTAGGGCAACGTGTCCCGTTTCAAAGACTTGGACACCTTGCGGAACATTTCCAGGCATTCGGCATTGAACTTAGCCCGTTCAATGAGATTGTCTGACAAGAGGGCTTGCCGGCGCTTCAGCTTGGCCAAGCCCTTGATGCCTAAGACCGCTTTTTCTTTGGACGGGTCCTTAGAAAGCTTCACGAAGATGGTTTCAGCCATATCTTCATAGCGAAAGTCTTCCATCAGGCGCTCAGCCCAAATGTACTCGTAAGACTGGGAATAAGCTGAAGCGCTTAATAGTGCGAAAGCGACAGCAAACATGCTTAAGAGTGCACTCTTTTGCATCGAAATAATCCTCTTCTCAATACTCATTGGAATCGTTTCCTCTGGACGGACCGATCCTGCATTTGTGGGATTGGGTGTCAGGGAGGGCCCTTCGGCACTGGGATACGACACCAGGTGCAGTGGCGCCGAGGTAACCGAAGGGATTGACATACTATCAAACTCGGGGCTTGATTCCCGGTTCATATTATTTGTTCGCATTTATCGAATAAAATCGGGCCTCCTCGCAATGAGGAGGCCCGATAGATTTAGCACAGCTGAGAGTTTTGTCGAGGGGTCTCGGTGAGATTCCCTCAGATTAATTGTTGCTCAGCAGATCTCTTACGGTGTCGCCGGCGGGCTCAAGCTCAGAAAGAATCACAATCTTGACTTTCAAGAGAATGATCAGATCTTTCATGTTGCTTGACTTACCTTGGCGTGAGAAGAAGTAACCCAAGATTGGCACGTCCTTTAGGATAGGAACACCAGAATCGAGAGTTTTTTCTTCTGCGAACTTCATACCACCTAAGAGCAAGGTGCCACCATCAGGAACAACCACAGTTGTGTTGATGGCTTGTTTCCGTAATTCAGGCAACTGAAGCGTAACCGCAGAACCGTTTGCAAGCTGGGTGGTGAATGTACGAATCGGGCGGACCAAAGTAGCCACAGTAGGACGAAGTTCCAGAGTGACATAACGACGATCGTGAGACACGATTGGACGCACGTCTAAGACCACACCCTCCCGCACCTTGTCAATGATCGGATCAGCGATAACGGCAGCCTGGGCGATTTCCACGTCAAAGTCTTTTACGTAGGCGACTTCATTCAAAACCATCAAGTGAGCACGTTGAGTGTTGTACACCATCAATTTCGGTGCCGTCACCGTGTTGATGCGCTCGTACTTCTGAACGGCACGCAAAATGGCTTCAAGCTGAACGTCGTCCAAGTAAGCAAACTGAAAGCTCACGCCACCGGAGTTGTCCAGGGTCCTTGGATCTCCCAGAACCTCGTCAAAGAGGTTTTCAGTCCGGGAGCGAACGTCGTAGTTGCCTTCACGATCGGAGAAAAAGACACCGGAGTCATTTCCCGTACCAATACCCACGGGATTGGAAGGTGTGCCAAAGCCAACATTTTGGTTGAGGTTTGTGCCAAAGCCCACATTGGCTTGACCAAAGTCATCAAAAATATTGTTACGGCCTGGGCCGGCAACACCAACACCACCGGAATCATCACCAAGACCTCGGAGATCAATGCCGATGTCCTGCAAGAAATTATTCTCGACGGTGATAAAGCGGCTCTCAATGGCAACCTGGATACCTGTATTCTTGCGCAGATCATTCAGAAGCTTACGAACCAAGCGTTGCTTGGCAGGTGTTTGGCGAACAATCAAAGTGCCAGCTCTTGGGTCGAGACGATTGCCATCATCTTCGTCCCATGCTGGATCAACGGCTGCCTTGATGATTTCCACCAAGCGGTCCATCTCGATGGCCATATTCGGTTCATCATCACCCTCTTCTTCTTCCGTGTCGTCGCCAACACCGGAAGCATTCAAGTTGATTTGAACACCTGGAAAACTGCGAATTGGGCTCACAAGATCACGGACATCGTAGAATTCGATAACCTTATTCTTGCGGGACTCTTCTTTCGTCTGAACACGGACCATACCACGCTCGATGGTATAGGTGATTTCGAGCTTGCTGCAAACATTTGCCAAAGCATCAGCGGCGGTGAATTGAGTGAACTCAACATCCAACTCCCCTACGTCTTCTGCCGCCGTTGTTGCTTCCGCAGACACGACGATGTTGACATTCGTTTGGGATTGGAGTTCGGCAACCACTTCACTAAGAACTTTGCCGTTCCAGTCAACTTTGGGAAGAATTGTGTTGGCCATGCGCTCACGGACCGTGCGGTCCGCCTCGGTTTCTTCAGCCACAGCTTGACGAGCAATTTGAATCGGACCGCGGTCGGCGATTCTCTTCCATGTCCGAGCATTGGGAAAGCCAATGTCCGTTGCAGGAGGAAGCATAGCCTCTTGGATCTCCATGAAAGCGCGATCCCACTCATGAGTGGTGTTCGCCATGGTTTCCCCACGAGCCATTGCGTGACGGGCACGTCGAGCGGCTTCTTGCAGGCGCTGGGCGTTGGTGTCTTTCCAATCGAGCTCAAGGATCTTAGCGGCGATGTTTTCTGCGCGCTTGTATTGTTCCCGCTCGAAGGTGTCGAGCAGGGCTCCCCAGAGAGCTTTTAGCTGACGATCGAGCTCTTTGCGCTCCCGATCTTCTTCCAAGCGTGCACGCCTGGCCAGCTCTTCTGCTTCTGTTTGGTTGCGCATGCGATCTTTACGATCTTTTTGCTCCCGGGTGTCATCCAAAGCGCGCTTGACAACATCAGCATTGAGGTCGATGGCCAAAGGTGATTGGGAGAACTTCAGCAGCTGGTAGGCCCGATCTAAATCGTCAACGGCCTCGCCGAGACGATCTTCGGACCGGGCTTCCAAACCACGGTGAAAATAGAACTGAGCTTTTGCTTGGCGTTCTTGAGTCCGCGCTACAGCAAGATCAAATGGCTCTTCCTGAGTTGCCCCAGAAAGGACGCCAACCATGGCTTTGTAGCCCCTGGATGCTTCGACGTTAGATGGATCGAAATCCAAGGCACGACGGTACATGGCTTTTGCTTCGGCGTGACGACCTTCGTTTGCGGCATTGCCAGCATGCTTGATCAATTCACTTACAGTTTGCGCGAGGTTTTCTTCTTGAGCTTTCGCGCGCTCCATTCCGGAGTCTTGCATACCGCCTTCTTGTACCATTCCTTCTTCTTCATGGGCTGCACTCTTGGACTGACCGTCATCAGAGCTGCATGCTTGAAGCATAAGAAACGCGACTAGAAGCGCGGAAAAGAGAGCCGTCGACTTCGACAGGTTCATGGACATCTCCCGTTTTCCTCCTGACAAATCATGCCCCTTAAGGGTGTGCTAATCACACAGACAGGCGTGTGATAGCCCTAAGACTGAGGAGGAACCTTTCCTAATTACTGTCTTCCCGTGGTTGAGTGCGAATTATAGGAGTGAGGGCGGTCTTTGCAAGCCTCCCTTACAATCATTCCGCCGGTTGAAATAAAAACCCCTAAGTCCTTGATGCAAAAGATTTTGTGAAATTGAAACCTGAAAGGAAATCTATCTGTAAGCGCCAATCAATCAAGAGATGGGGCAAGACTTGACCGGCACAGGCAAAAGAAGGGACTTCTATTGAGGTCTTTCGCTGGCAAGACCCGGCGGATAGGGAAGAAATCAAAGATCTAAACGAAGATCTGCTTTCTCACCTAACTCATCTCTGTAGTACAACTTAGCAAAATTTTTCCGGCGCTCGTATGTCACATGCTTGGTCATTGGCTTGCCGTTACTGGCAACGGTCACCCGCCCAGTCCCATCGAATTCGACCTCATCCCGTTCTTCCGGAACCATCTCAAAACCGACTTCGATACCGAGTACTTGGCAAGGGGTCTCATAGTCAATTCCCGTCCCCACATCCTTCAGGCCCATATTTTTTCCTTCGACCGCATCGAAAACTTTTTCATGCCAAATCCCATCGACGTAGCGTTTCACCTTCACCCGAGCGGTTTTCGTCGCCGAATCGTAGGAAAGAAATTCAAAGGCATAGTCTCTGGCACCCCGCACATCAAAAGGTTTGGAAAAAGGAGATGCTTGGCGATTCGATTGGACCATCAAGGGGTCATTTGAAATGGCGCGGACCCGATATTTATAGAGTTGCCCAGCAACCACGTTTTCGTCTACAAAGCTATTTTCTTTACCATCAACCACGCCGACGAGTCCTTCGTCGGCGCCAGAAGATCGGTAGATTTCAAACTTCTCCACCGCCACCGTGTTGCCGTCTGGGATCTCCCAAAAAACGCGAATCTTGCCAATGTCGGAAGTCCCTTGAAGTTGGGTCGGGGCGAAGAACCTCAGCTCCAGGTCTTTTTCCGCCCGCATGTCACTCAAAGATGCCCCATGGTAGAAGACACCTTTCATATAGGGCCGTGCCACGACTTCTGGGCTCCATTGCTGCTCAATTTCCTCGGGAAGGTCGAGGAGGTGCTTCAGAATGCTGTAGCCTTCATCCCCCTCATAAGACCCCTTTTCAATAGCTTCGTCTATAGTCGCTTGAGCAGTTTTCGCTGCGGCGACTGCCTTGTCTTTTTCGTCCAAACCCAGGCCAAAACCTGTACCCAGTAGAAATCCCACTCCGGCCAGAACGACGATGAAAAGGATAATATCGAGGGAATCCAGAAGTTTGCTCATGATGTTTCCTTAGCGCTTCGCCCGTTCGTGATAGTCCAGAATGGTCAAATAGAAATGGACCTCCACGGGGGGCTCGTCTTGCCATTTCTCGACTAACGCCAAGTCCAATTCCAAATTCGAGATGACAATATTGTCGACAATGGCAGAAATCGCCACGGTCATCAGGCCACCATCTTCATCGGCCAAAGTAACCGGTGCATCCAAAGCATGAATCACGTCTAGTAAGCGCTCTCCTTTAGTTCGCACCCGGACATCGTAGCGGGTGCGTTCAAAGGCCGCACTGGAGACCCCCGTCCCAACGATGCCGCTGGATTCTCCCCCTTGAATGGGGCGGGAAAGCCAAGCACCAACACGGGCGAAAAGTCGCACAAGACGGTCTTGTACCCAAAACGCCCTCTGACGACGCCGCATCTCAACTTTCTGAGCCTCACGTTCGGCCTTTGTCGCATCTGGCTTAGAGACCATAGGCTCAGGATTCGTCAGGGCGATCACCACCCCCGTGACACCCTGCTCCTCCAAGTATCCTGTGGCTTCCCGGGCCAGCCGATCCCGGGAAAGCTGATAATGCCTTTGGAAATCTTCCACGAGAGGAAAGGAAGTCCAAGGCGTCTTGAGGTCCTCAAACCACAAGTCTAAGTGGTCCGCGTCACGCCTAGTGAAGGAGTCCTCAAGTTTGGTCACCACATCTTCTTGAACCTTCTTCTGCAAAGCTTCCAACTGGGTGACCTGATCTTTTCCCACAGCTCCCGGCGCCTTGGCAATGGCTGATTCAGAAAGAGAGTTCAGCAAACGAACGTTTTCTGAAAGCGCCTGAGCAGTACGGTTCACTTTCAAGACATAAACCAAGCTGAGTACCACGACCAGAAGGCCCAAGAGGACCCAAAACAAATATTTGCTTTTCATTGCCCGGCCTCCTCAGAAACCGCCCCGTCGAAACTGAAGCTCGTCTCGAAGATGACAAAACGTCGTCTTAAGTTGCGGTCTTCGATCCCGGGTGTCGGCCTCGGTGCGGCCTGTTCAGCCAGGAAATCCCTGCCAATCTTAAAGTGAGAAAACCGAGGGTCATGGGCTAACATGGCGAACAAC
>WFTN01000395.1 GCA_015485455.1 Planctomycetota bacterium
CCCTACAAAGCCACCCGCGAAAAAATGCCCGATGACATGCGCGACCAACTGCCATGGATGAAGAAGGTCACGGAAGCTCTTGCCATCCCATTGATTGAAAAGCCCGGCTTTGAAGCCGACGACGTCATGGGGACATTAGCCAAGGAAGCCGAGGAAGCTGGTTTTGAAGTGATGCTTGTCACCGGGGACAAGGACTTTATGCAAGTGGTGAGCGACAAGACCAAGCTCTACAATATCATGAAAGCTGGAACCGACCTGATCATTGTTGATCCGGCAGGGGTGAAAGAGAAGTTTGGAGTGGGTCCCGAACAGGTCATCGACGTTTTGGCCTTGATGGGCGATTCTTCCGACAACGTCCCTGGCGTTGCAGGTGTGGGAGAAAAGACGGCTATCGCCTTGGTCCAAGAGTTCGGCACCGTAGAAAACATCCTGGCGAACATCGAGTCCTACAAGAAAAAAGGCGTTCGGGAGAAAATGATCAAGGACCGTGACATGGCTCTACTCAGCAAAGAGTTAGTCACCATTGACACCGCCGTCAAACTTGATTGCAAGATCCAAGATTTGGTGCGAAAAGAAGCTGACCCGGAAATCATCGGGCCAGTCCTCAAGGATCTTTCGTTTGAGAGTCTCCGGGCCGAGTACATCGAAAAATCCCCAGCTCCCCTAGTCGAAAAAGACTACCAAATCATTTCTACCGTTGAAGAGCTGGATCGTCTCATCCGCATGCTTCGACACAACGGAGAGTTCGTTGTCGACTTAGAAACAACGGGGCTCGATTCTCTCATCGCCCAGATCGTTGGCTTTTCGTTTAGCATCGCTGAAGGGCAAGGTTTCTATGTTCCTCTCAATTTAGAAACCCCCATCCTTGATGAGGAAAACGACGCTCAGGCAATCATTGAGAAGCTGAGAGGGATTTTAGAAGACCCTTCAATCGGTAAGTGCGGCCAGAATATCAAGTATGATCTTTCCGTCATGCGAACAGCCGGCATCGACATGCAAGGCATCAACTTCGACACGATGTTGGCAAGCTATGTCTTGCACCCAGAAAGCCGCGAGCACAACTTAGACAGCCTTTCCCTTCGTTATTTTGACTACACAAAGATCAAGACAACAGAACTCATCGGCAAAGGGAAAGACCAAATCACCATGGACCTCATCCCACCGGATGTCGTTGGCGAATATGCATGTGAAGATGCTGATTTCACTTGGCGCTTGCAGCGGGTATTCAGGGAAGAGCTGGCACAAGATCCCAACGACAGACGTAACAATATTCTCGACAACATTGAGCTGCCGCTTATCCCAATCTTAGAAACGATGGAAAGAAACGGCATCCTCTTGGACATCCCAAGCCTGCGAAGTTTGAGCAATGAAATCGGCAGCAGAATCACCTCTCTTACTGATGCCATTCACAAAGCGGCGGGACGCTCATTTTCGATCAACTCCCCGAAACAATTGGGCACTGTGCTTTTTGAAGAGCTCAAGCTCCACGAGAAACTGGGCATCAAAGTTAAGAAAACAAAGACCGGAGCCTTCACCACGAAACAAGAAGTTTTAGAGCTTTTTCAAAGTGAAGAACTGCCAGGCATGGTTTTGGAATTCCGTAGCCTGACAAAACTCCAATCCACTTATGCCCAAGCCCTGCCGAAGATGGTCAATCCAGAGACGGGACGAATCCACTCCCACTTTAATCAAGCTGTGGCCGCCACAGGGAGACTCAGCTCCAGCGACCCCAATCTCCAAAACATTCCCATCCGTACTGCCCTGGGCCGACGAGTCCGAGAATCCTTTGTGGCAAGCAACGATGATTGGTGCTTGATGGCCGCTGACTATTCTCAAGTTGAGCTCCGGATCATGGCCCATGTCGCCCAAGACCAAGGCATGATTGAAGCATTCTGCACCGGAGCCGACATCCACCGGGATACAGCAGCCCGCATCTTTGGTGTTCCCCTGGAGTCCGTCGATGACGAAATGAGGTCCCGGGCGAAAAGCATCAACTTCGGAATCATGTATGGCATGGGGGCCCAACGGCTGGCTCGCGAAACCGGTTTGACGCCAAAAGAAGCTGAACAATTCATCGAACGCTATTTCGATTCTTTCCCTGCGGTGAGGGATTACATCACCAAGAGCCATGAGCAAGCTCGCCGGGATGAATTCGTCACCACACTCTATGGACGGAAACGCCCCATTCCCGACATCAACAGCAAGAATGGCCGCTTGCGTGCCACCGCCGAAAACATGGCTATCAACACGCCCATTCAAGGCAGTGCCGCCGATATCATCAAAATGGCCATGATTGCCGTGGACAAGTGGATCAGAGATGAGAATCTAGAGGGGAAAATGGTGCTTCAAGTGCACGATGAATTGGTCTTTGACCTCCCGAAACGTGAACTCGCCCTCTTTCAGGAGCAAATCCCTCAACTCATGAGTGGCGTAGCCCAACTTGATGTCCCACTTTCCGTCGATACGGGAGTAGGGCAAAATTGGTCGGAAGCTCACTAATCCCACTTTTGGGGAACTTATTCTTGCTGGGATCTCAAGTCTTGTGGCCGTCGGACCCCTGGACTAAGATTCCCATGAAACCACATAAGCCAGTGGGGTCACACCCCCAATTTCGACAAGCTTTCAAGCATCAGTTCCTCCAATGGAAATCCGCACGCCATCATGAACGAGCGTTATCAAGAACCCAACCGTGCCCGAGGCCGTCTCACCCTGATCGCTTGTGAATCAGGCCGCCAATTCGCGGAAGCTATTCGCGACATACTGGTCGAAAGGATTGGCAGCGATACGGAAAATAGCGTCTTACGTGATAGTAGCGAAATCGAATTCGCGAATTCTGAGATCAAGACTGTCATTCAAGAGAATGTTCGGGGAGATGACGTCTACGTCATCCAGTGCATCGACGACCCATTGAGCCACCGGAGTGTCAACGACAACCTCATGGCTTTGGTCACAGCAATCCACGCCGCAAGCCAATCCGACGCAGGGGCGATCACCGCTGTCATTCCTCAATTCCCCTACTCACGGCAAGAACGGAAGAAAACGCGAGAAGCCATCACAGCCCGGGTTGTCGCCAGACTCTTGGAAGATGCCGGCGCTGACCGTGTCATCACTCTTGACATCCATTCTGAAGCGATCATGGGGTTCTTTAATCGCTGTACCTTAGAGGATTTACACGCTTCAGCCATCATCATGGACTACGTCCGCGAGAACTTCGACACCAGCAATCTTTGTGTCGTGGCCCCAGATGTGGGGGGAGCTGACATGGCCCGTTACTACGCTAACCGCTTTGGCTGTTCCTTGGCCATCGTTCACAAGGCCAGGGACTACAGCAAAGCCAGCGTCATCGAAAGTATGCGACTGGTGGGCGAAGTCGAGGGCAAAGATGTCTTGATGCCAGACGACCTGATAGCCACCGGCGGTACCCTGCTCACGGCGGCCAAACTCCTCAAAGACAACGGCGCCAAACGGGTTCACTTAGCCTGTGCTATGCCTTTCTTGAACGGCAATGCCATTGAAAAATTCTCTCATGCCCACAAAGAAGGCATTTTTGACGATCTGATCGGAACTAATGCCGTTCATCGCGGACCTGAATTCTGCGCAGAATATCGTTGGTACCATGAAGTTTCCGTAGCCCCCCTCTTTGCCAGCGTCATCTACAACATCAACCAAAAACTCTCCGTAAGCCAGCTTCTCCGGTAATTCAAAGAACTCGTATCAAACGAGGACAATTTCGGTTGAAGAACTACCCTATCCCCAAGAACCCCACAAGATGTGGGCATTTTGGGTGCCTTCCCCCTCAATTTCCCCCAAGGGGATGGGGCTTTTTTGATCCGGCTGAAGGGTGATCTTTGGTAGGGTTAGGGGCGGAGACGATAGTCTTATTGGGATTTCTCAGACGAGTTGACGTTTCGTCTCCAACAAACGTATTCGAACATATTCAGATACTTGTGTCCTACCTGCAAAAAAATAGGGGCACAACCGCGATTTAATCGGGAGCATTTCATGAAAAAGTCATGTCTATTGTTGTCAGTTATGCTGGCAATGTTCTTGAGTTTCCAGCAAACATCGTTTGCCCAAAACCCAGAGGCAGATCTGGCCCAAAAAGTTGAGGATTGTGATTTCACCGATCCCGAGGCCATTTTTGAATTGGCCACCTGGGCCATTAAGTCCAAGAACAAGAAGGTTCGACGGGAAGGTCGCAAATACCTAAAAGAAGTCATCGAGCTCGACGAAGATCATGAGGGTGCCCGGGGCCTCTTGGGATACGTTCTTGTGGGCGACAAGTGGCTCACCAAGAAAAAAGCCAAAGCCGCCAAAAAAGCCCAGATGAAAATCGTCATGAAAGAACGTGGCTACGTACCCCACAAAGGCGGTTGGATCAAGAAGACGCGCAAGCGCGATTGGAACAGAAAATGGGAGAAAGACGAGGACGGCGTTTGGCACTCCTATGAAGATGTCATGCGCGCCAAGGGCCTCGCACTCTACAAGGGCCAGTGGTTGCGCATCGGCGACGAAGATCGCAAGCGTATGGAATATCACCGCAAGAACACCGGCGAAGATATTCTCATCACTTCAACCCCTCACTTTGTCATCCACACGTCGATCCCAATCAAGTACGTCAAGAAATACTCGGACCTCAGCGAAGAAGTCTATGACTGGTACATGAAGACATTCAATATTCCAGAAGCGCGGGCCAAGAATTTCTTTGGCCAGCGAGCTCACATTTGGACATTTGAGACCACTCAGCAATTCCAAGATTGGATTACGGCATATTCCGAGACCTACAAGTTCACCAAGAAGGACAAAGAGCATTTTCGGGAGCGCCCGGGTGGCCGCTTGGACCCCAACAGACGGCTCATGACAATCGTCCGGGAACAACCAGAAGAAATTGACAACGGTCTTCTGCATCAAGTTGGTGTCCTTCTGCAAATTTTCAACACCCGAGGTCGAGAGCCGGAATGGATGTCCGAAGGTTTCGGACACCTCGTAGAAGAGCTTTTTAGTGATGTTAAATTCGGACGGGTGAACATGTCGACCAATGCCAAGTATGCCAACAGTGGCGGCATCGCTGACAAAGAATACAACACCAAGGATGGTCGCCCTCAGACCAAGGGATTGGTCAAAGCAGGCGATGACATCCCTATCGACCAGTTGTCGAAGAAAGATCTCAACACCTTGGACAAAGACAACTTGGCTCAAGGTTTCAGTATCACCGAGTGGATGTATCACCACAACCGAGACAAATACATCCGTGTCATTGATGAACTCAAAAAGTCCAAAGCTCAAGACCGCCCAGGAGCCGCCCACGATGGGATCACGAAAGGTTTTGGTATGAAGATCGGCGACTTCGAAAAAGCTTGGCGCAAGTACGTCAAAAAGAAATACCGATAGCCCGCGATTGAGCTGAACTCTGACCAAAAAGAGCCCTCCACCTGGAGGGCTCTTTTTTCGATTCTTCCTTCACTGCTTCAATACTTGGGCAGAAGCAAAACCGCGTTGAGGAAGAGACGTGTTAAACCATGCCAGGCACTGCGGAAGTTTGGATCCCCAGCAAAGTAAACGACACTGCCCCGGCCCATTCTCTCCACTACCGCATAGGCCCGTCCTCTCAACTTACGTTCTGATTCAGACAAGATATACCCTGAGACCGGAGGCGCGTCTGCGAACCGTGCCACTGGCACCCCCCCACCCAGTGTATTGAGACTCATCATACCACTTTGAAAAACGGAGATCTCATTGCGATAACCAAAGGACAAGGGATGGGCCGGGTCGAGCTTCACAGTAAAGATAGAGCCTGGCGTCGACTGACGTCGCCGATGCCTTTCTTCCTCTTCAATCTTGGGGCGTACCTTCTTCTCGACCTTTGCAGTTGCATCCGCCTTAAAGGAAGCCCGGCCAAATCCATTTCCTTCTTTGGAAAATGCTCTGGCTGATCCTCTTAGAAGTACAAGCGCCCCCCCTTCTCGGACGAACGATTTGAGCTTTTCTGTCGCCGACTTTGAAAAGCCTCCGTAACCGTCCGGCACAACAACGGCGGTGTAGTCGTCCAAGTCAACCCGCGACAAAGCACTTGCCAAGAAACTGGAGTAAGGCAAGTCATAGAGTTGCTCCACCATGAATCGCGTGGCACCGTAGGAGTTGGATGAAATGCCACTTCCCATGATAAGGGCTAACTTCGGCTTGCGAATGGCAGAAAAACGACTCGACCCCAAATCGATGCCCTTTTCCGTCATGCCCGTCGCAGTGGGAACGAAATCGGCGCCGGTCTCTGCGGCGATTTGAGCAATGAGAGCATCAAAGCTCCCATGATCCTGTGGCCGAGGGATGAAAACCGTGCCCCGATCCCATTTGTGACCGTTGAGTGTAAAAGGTCTGCCCGCCGAGCGAATCTCCAGCCCTTTCTTGGCCAAAGCGACTGCCGCTTTAATGCCAGTCATTTCCTGCCAAGACAATAAGTACCCGTAGCCGGCCTCCCCTTCCGCCACCGACCCAACAATTTTAATCGGTCCGGCAACAACAGTGGTTTCCGCTTTTGTTGCTTGCTCGCACCAGAAAGCATCAACCCCGAAAGACAAAGGTAAAGACCATGCGGAGATGTCATAGAAATACAATTCACGAATAGTTGTCTTGGGCTCGAGAAGTGTCTTGATCAAACGCTTTGTCGGTTGAGCCGTGGAAACCAGATAGCAACCGGCAGGGAATTGTCTTTCTTCCACTCGCTTGCCGTGGGCATCCCAGCAACCCCGAGCTTTGAACTTCTTGCTGGCTTGGCGCACTTCCACTCCTTGGGCTATCAACAATTCAGTCAAACGCGCCGCCCGTTCCCTGTCTCTACCGGGCAAAAGAATATACTCACGCACCCGACCTCCACGGCCTTCAATGATGGCAGAGTTGCGGAAATCGTAGTAGTGCTCCACTAAGTCATTTCGTTGATTTGCCGCCGTCGAAAGGGTCGAAAGTGCGGTCACATAGTGATGCTCCGTTCTTTCCTTCAGCGTAAGAACCTTACCATTGCGAAGTTTAACCGCAGCCCCCGAGCTTGAGTGCCCGGCTTGTTCGTAAGTCATGCCGATGGCACCCTGAAAGCTAGGCCAGGAATCACCGTATCCAGGATAAAAGAGATCAAAAGATTCGGCGGTATAGTAGCGCCAACCTCGCTGGTCAAAGGCAGCAGCATTACCGCGACCAAACTTCTCCCCCCAGGCGAGAATCGAAGGCGGTAGATTCGCGTTGATCGGACGTTCAGCAGGAAAGAAGAAGTATGAGCTATTCTGCCCCATCTCGTGGTAATCAACATGAACATGAGGGTTCCACTTGATGAATTGCCTAATCCGACTCTTGGTTTCAATTTGGCTCATGAAAGCCCAATCGCGATTGAGGTCAAAATAGAAGTGATTTGTTCGCCCCCCAGGCCAGGGTTCATCGTGCTCAACGCTACGGGGATGGTCGTCAGGATTCTTCCCGACAACGGAATTGAACCAATTGACAAAGCGATCTCGCCCGTCTGGATTGGAGCAAGGGTCAATGTGAATGAATACATTGTCCAGAATTTTCGTCACTTCTTCGTCGTCCGATGAAGCCAGGCGATAGAGAGTTTTAAGAGCAGCTTCCGTACAAGAGGTCTCATTGCCA
>WFTN01000396.1 GCA_015485455.1 Planctomycetota bacterium
GACGTCGGCACTTGGGGCAATAACCAGCGTAAGCATCGCCTTTCGCCGTTTTGTAGATCCGGGCATAGACGGAGCAGCATTCGAAATGGATGCCAAGAAAGGGGCGTTTCTTGTTCTTTGTCGTTTTCATTCTGCCGCATCTCCTGGTCTACTTGGAGAATAAGTAAGATGACTCAAGGCAGCTTTTGCATACCGGGAGTTGGTCCCAAGTGCCCTCTTTCATGTGGCGCCTTAGGTTTTTCAGTTTGGGCGAATTCCAAAGGGAGTGGATGCCGTTCTCTTTCACATTACCAATTGTCAATTTGTAGCTGTATTGAGCGCAGCAGGGGGTTAGGTTGCCGTTCCCCTTGATGGTCACGCGCTCGAATGGTTGAGGACAGGTGTAATCGTCAGGTACTCGCTTCGACGCCGCATGTTGGCCAATGAAGGCATCTTCTGGAGTCGGAGGCTGGTACTCTTGAATCGTCACCATATCCGCCTTTTCTTGCCAGAATTCCATGAAGGCGGGGATCTCATGCTCGTTGATGTTCATGCGAACGAATGACACCCGTAAGATGGGAAGCGTGAGCCCTTTGGCGTTGCGGATCTCCAAGAACCGCTCCACGTTCTTGACGACTTTCTCGAAATTCCCACCGATGCGCACCTTTTCGTAGGTTTCAGCTGTCGCCCCGTCGAGGCCCACGTAGAGTCGTGTCAAGCCTGCATCAATAATAGCTTCTGCCATCGTTTCAGTGAGGAGACTGGCGTTTGTGTTCATCCGAATGTCGAGGAAGCCGGCGTCTTTGGCTTTCTTGATCCGTCGGGGTGTTTCTTTGTCGAGAAGAGGCTCGTTGAGCACGTTGAGATTGATCGATGGGCAGCCATGCTCACCGGCTTCTTCAATGATTTGATCATAGAGCTCTTCTGAAAGGACGTCGTCATAGTGTTGTTTGGCGATGGCTTCTGGGTCGGAATAGGTGCACATAGTGCAGCGATAGTTGCATTTGAGCTGGCTCTCGATGCTGATGTGCATGGGAAAGTCAGTCTCAATCTCCAAATTGTGAGCCTGTCGCCAGCGATGGCGATAGGCACCAAATTCAGGGCCTATTTGGTCTTCCAAGTAGGCGTTGATGTCACCGTGCCGACAGTGGTCTAAGACATAGTCAAAGATTCTTTCAGTCGGTTGATCTTCACAAACCCCTGCTGCTGCGATGTTTGCGTTCGAAATATCTTGGGTGGTGGCCATCTGTCCAACTCTCCGTCTCATTCCAATTCACTTGGGTAATTATCGACCGAGAATGCCTCGGACCTGAGCCACAAATCTGGGGAACGATTCACTGGAGGAGCCAAGGTCGGGAATAAGACCGCTTGACCAGGGAGGCCGGCCCTCCAGCATGTCTAGTTTGAGAGGCATATGGATGTGGGTTGCCCTGGTTAGATCGACCCCGGCTCAGGAGAGCCACCTGCCTTCCCCAAGAGTTCAGAAACCGCTATAACGAGCCCGCCAGTTTGGGGGCCACAAGGTCATGAATAAATGTGGATTCGAGGATCAAAACAATTGGCCAAGTTCCGGACTCTGTTTCTGATCGTCGTGGTGGCGATACCTGCTCTCTTCTTCGGGTTAGGAAAACGGGCCCTGTGGAACCCAGTTGAACCTCGCTATGCCTCCATCTGTGCCGAAATGCAGCAGCAAGAAACTTGGCTCGTTCCGACTTATAATTTGCGTCCTTATGATCAGAAGCCGGCACTCTTTTTTTGGCTGGGAGCCGCCAGCCTCTCCATGGCCCATGATTCTTCCTCCAGGCTCTTTTTTGTCCGCCTGCCATCAGCTTTGGGTGGCCTACTCCTTGTTCTTGGAACCTGGGTTATGGGTCATGAGCTCCTCGACAAGAAAAAGGCGCTCATGGCGGCGCTCTTGGCCACAACATGTTGGATCAACTTTTGGTCGTCACGGTTTTGTCATTTGGATACCTTGTTCGCCGCCAGTGTGACTTGGGCCCTTTACTTCTCCCATCGCTTGCTGAGGTTAGCGCCGGGGCCTGCCCGAATAAGGGCGATGTGTTGTTTGATATTGAGTTTCGTTTTTGGCCTCATGCTGAAAGGCCCGGGGATCCTCGCTTTTGTTGTGGTGACCTTTCTTCTTCTGGCTGCGATGGAGAGAAGTTGGTCCTCAATGAAGAGGTCTGGGATTCTTTGGGGGATTCCTGGAGCCCTCTTGGTCGCGGCGTTGTGGTTCATACCTGCATGGATTCAGGCTGGGAATGGATGGGCAAAATCGTTGCTCTATGATGCGGGTGTCATGCATCTATTTGACCCGACGAATAAACCAAAGCACACTATCTTTTACTATCCGATTATTCTGTTCGTTCTTCTGGCTCCTTGGAGTTTCTTGGCACCAGCGCTTTTGGGCTCTCTGTGGCGGCGGAAGAATGAAGCCTTCGCCGGAAACAAGGAGAATCTCAGATTTGTGGTGGCATGGTGTTTCGGGATTGTCTTAGTCCTTTACACGGGGACGACCTATCGCAGCCGTTATTTGATTCCTCTTGTTGCTCCATTTTCTATTTGCATGTCCGAGTTCCTGGGCCATGTATTTAGACGGGGAGAGCGGCGATCCTCTATGGCCAACATTGGCATTGTCGCCATGATCGCTCTGTTGCTCGTGATGGGGCTGTCCTTCGTTTTTCCCAACTTCCTCGCTCATCAGTTCTCTAATCCGGCTTGGGCGCGTTTCTTCGCGGTCCTCGGTGAACGGGGTTTGACACCAAGAGTCTGCGGACTTGTTGTTGTCTTGTTTGCCGTCCTTTCCGCTGGGGCCGTTCTTAGGAGCCGATTTAAGTTGGCGTTCGGAACGATGATCCTTGCTATTGTTCTTACCTTTGCTTCCTGGTCGGTCGTCGGTGTTCCCGTTGTGGATGCCTGTTCTGGCGATGATAGGCTCTTGGCTGTGATCCGATCGAACCTCGGAGATGGCACTCGCCTTGTGGCTGTGGCGAGTTACGCCAAACGTGAATCCACCGAAGGCTATTTCCATTTCGAAGTTGGTCAGAATTTGGAATGCGTTGCTGAGGATGAAGTGAGTTTGGGCAAGCTTCTGAAGGGAGATCCTTGTTTGCTTCTTTTGCGGCAAAGGGATTTGGAACGGATAGGCGAGGCTCGGTTCTCCCGGTGGCAAAAAATCGGCAATCAGGCTCTTGGTCGTCATAAAGTGAGAATCTATCGGAACTCTCCAGCCCTTGGGCTTGAAGGGGATTAGGCCGCCTCAGTCTTTGAGCCGTGGCTGTTGGATGTGAGGATGATTCCCTGAGAAGGTGCCGAACGTAGGGTTCACGTGCGCGACGTTAAGGTTGGCACCGCTGGCTGGCGAGACCGTGAAAATTCGGGTTGGCAACTTCGGCTAAAGTGAGTGGGAATCGGATTTGTCGTGAGAGCTTTGCGAGCGGTAAAGTCGGGAGTAGACCCCTTGTTTGGCGAGGAGTTCCGCATGGTTGCCGGATTCCACCAACTGTCCTTGATCGAGGACCAGGATATTGTCGGCGTCAACGACGGTCGAAAGACGGTGGGCAATTACCAGGACTGTCCGGCCCTTCATGAGATTCTTGAGGGCTTCTTGGACTGCGCGCTCCGATTCTGTATCCAGACTACTGGTAGCTTCATCCAGAATGAGCAAGGACGCATCCTTGAGGATAGCACGGGCGATGGTCACTCTTTGCAATTGTCCACCAGAAAGCGATACGCCTTGCTCTCCAACAATGGTCTCATACCCTTCAGGCAAATCTTCGATCAAGTCGTGGATGTTGGCGGCTTTCGCTGCGGCCTCAATCTCTTTCTCACTGGCACCTACATGACCATAGGCGATGTTCTCACGAATTGTGGTATTGAATAGGAATGGTCGTTGACTGACAACGGCCATTTGGTTGAGTAGGCACTCTCTTTTGATTTTCTGGCTGGGAATGCCGTCAATGAGAATTTGGCCGGAAGAAGGTTCATGAAAGCGAAACAGCAGGTCGGCGATGGTTGACTTGCCAGCGCCGGAGGGGCCGACCAATGCGACCGTCGTGCCACCGGGAATGTTGAAGCTCAACTTGTGCAGGACTTCGGTGGGGGTGGAGTTGTCGTCGGCATATTCGAAGCTGACCGAATCAAAAGCTAGGGACTCTTTGATGGGGCCGATATCAAGAGCGCCCTGTTGGTCTGGGGTGGTGATCTCTTGGTCGATGATCTCGAATACGCGCCCAGCGGCAGCCATGGACTCTTGCCAATCGTTGTATGCCACTGATATCCGTCGCAGAGGACGATAGGCCGTTGCTAGAGCAATCAAAAATGCCATGAATGTTGAGCCGTCCAAGCCCCACATTTGGTTGATAGTAAGCCAGCCTCCGACGCCCATAACCAAGGCTAAGGTGATGCCATAAACAACATCCATGACACCCCGTCCCGCGGCCTTGGCCCGAATCAAGGCCGACTGACGTTCGAGCCATCGTTGGTTAATTTTTCGGTAACGCGCGGCCTCGAGCTTTTCTGCACGAAACGCCTTGATGACCCGCAGGCCTGAAAGTGTTTGATTGATGGCTTCCATGGTCTCTCCCAATGAGACCAAGCTGCGACGACTCCGTTTGCGAACCTTTTCGCCAATCATGGCCAATGGGAAAACAACAAACGGCCCCAGAACTAAGGTGACAAGAGTGAGTCTCCAGTTTAAGGCGAAGGCAACGCTCAGGGACAGGGCAAAAATCAAAGGTTGCAAGACCAAGATCATGATAAAGATGCGTATGGCGTTGTAGGTGATTTGAATATCAGTGGAAAAACGTGAAATCAAATCTCCTATCTTGCGTTTGGTATAGAACGAAATCGGAAGCTCTAAGATCTTGTCCATCAGAGAACATCGTAAGTCAACAACGATGAGGGCAGATAGGTAGCGACCATTGAAAGTGTTGGCGTAAGTCGCAACCGCCGAAACAATACCGAGGATGACCAAGGCGAAGATGACAAAGATTAAGGCCTCATGGCGAACATCTTCCAAGGCATAACCGAAGGCTCCAGAAAGGTAGGCTCCCACTTGGCTACACCAGTCTTGAACCACAGAACCTTCAGCGTTATTGGTGGGGAATAGGATGTCAATCGCGGCCTTGGCTAAGCCGATGGGAGCGATCTCCGCAGCGGCGGCAATCACCATGGTAGCCACCGTGACGATGAGCCTACTTCTATGCCCCTTGATTCGTCTCAAGAGCCTGAGTGTCTGGGCGAGGTTCTTGTTTTTAGACGATTTGAAAATGTCTCTCACCCTTCCATCAAATTCGCTCTAAGACCGCATAACGTGTTTCTTTCAAGAAGCCGGTGGGGTAAACCTGAGACAGCCGAAATCCTTGCGGTTTGACTTGCTCTTCGAGCCATCTGGCCGTGTGGGAGTAACGTCCCGAGGGTTCTCCACCCTTGGCCATGTTAAGCAATGACCGACAATTCCGCATGACGTAGTGCAGAGAAAAAGGGTGAAAGAACGTCACAACCAAGAGGCGATCAGTGACACGGGCCAATCCATGGAGAACAGATGATCGGGTCTTGGTAGGCAAGTGATGGAGGAAACGAAGCGAAAGCGTGGTATCAAATGACCGCGGTCCGAAGGGGGCTTGCTCCAGGTCGCAATGCAGTAAGTCGTATCGGAGCGTTGTAGCTTTCAATCGTTCTCGAGCTCGTTCTAGCATGGGTCGCGAATAATCAGCGCCAAAGTAGCGAAAATCGCTGCCGTTTAAGAGGGCTCCCACGCGCGCGACGCCGCAGGGGGCATCCAAGAGCGTCTCGCCGATGCCATATTGCTCCAAGATTCGCTTGAGGACAGCATTCTCTGGCCCCCTTCGGCCTTCAGACTTCTTCAGGTAATGGTCTGCCATGCTGTCCGTGTACTTGACACGCCCGGTGTAGAATTCCGACTCTATATCTGAGTCCTGGTTTTTCTTCCTTGGCCCTTCGAGCATCGGTGGATCATCCAAACGATTTGAAACAATAGAGCCGCTTGGCCCAGGGCTTTTGATAGCAAGATGAGCCAGTTGCCCGTAGGATATTTTCACTCACCAAGTATGGCGAAATTGACAGGGCTTTTTGGCATTGATTTCTCTTGATCTGCAAGAACGGCGGAAGAAACGGTCGCAATGGATGTGGCCGGCGGGGACAGGAATGGAGACAGATCTGGAAACTGAGGAGGTAGGGTGGTTAGAGTATCCTGCATCTCTTCCATGAGCCGAATCCACTCAGTATGAATTGGGAATCACACATGCGCGCCACTTTCAGAATTGCATTCTCCTTAGCCATCTTGCTCACCATGCTCTTGTCAGGTTGCTCTACGCCGGCGGCTCCTAAGCCAACCACGATTCAACAATGGGGGTCGATGAAGCAGGTCCTTCGCCAAGGACACACGGAGGCTCGGGTGTGCCTCAGCGAAATCTGTGTCAGCGACAACATGGTTGCGGTTGGTGCACTCGAAGGGCTCAAGGGAGAAATCACGGTGATCAACGGCGAAGCGTGGATAGCCCGGGCGCCCCAAGTTGATGAGATTGTTGGTGAGCACACCAGGAACTCGACGGCCTACGCCACACTCATGGTGGCAAGTGATGTCGAAGCATGGCAAGAGATTCTGATCACTGAAGAATCAGATGACGATCTTGATGCCATTATTCTTGCCCATGCCATAGCTGTCGGTGTTGACGTTTCAAAGCCGTTCCCTTTTCTTATCCAAGGTGAATTTGCAGATGTTCATTTGCATGTGATTCGGGGTGGATGCCCGATCGCCAACCCGGAAGGTCCGAAACCAGCCCGCGTTGAAGAGGTCTTGGCTCAAGGCAAGATCGTTGGCTTTTACGCCGAAAACTCAGCGGGAGATCTCACCCATCACACTTCCGACGTTCACGCTCACGTCGTCATTGATGGCAAGAAACTCGCCTCGGGTCACATGGACTCAGTCAAGCTGAAGGTTGGGAACATCCTCCGCCTGCCTATACGCTAATCAACACGTCTGATGACAACTTGTGGCTCCGCTGAATCCGTCTTTCGTCGGGTTAGCGCTGAAGTGTCTCGAGCTCTATGGCTTTTCTGACAGCAGCAAGGCTCCGCATTGCGTCTCCATGATCTGCCAGGACGGCCGGTAGAATGGCCGAAATTGAGGTGGCCATGGGCGCTATGAATATTGGCAGGGAGCTTGGCTCCGACAAACGAGCCCGGGCGGCTTGAGAGCTCGGGTCTAATGCAAAAGGAATGATGAGGTCGAAGTACTTCGAACGATCTATCTCGAAGGTGAAAAGAGAATAAGATACGCTTCCTAACGTCGAAAAGTCGCTGATCGATTCAAGAGCTTTGATCCCGTAGAACACTTCGCCAATCATGGCCAGCCTGAAAGCCCGGGGGAGGTTAATCTCCTGGAAGAGCTGATCGTAGAGCAAGAGCTCGCCGCTGGAAAACTTCGGTATCCCGACGGTAATTTCAGTCTCGAGCCATCCGAGAATTGCTGTGCCAACTACGTAGCCAATCATGGTGGGCTGACCTTGAGCGTTTCGGACTAGGTTAAAGACGTCTATGAGGCGCTCCTTCGCCTTTTCGTCATTGCCA
>WFTN01000397.1 GCA_015485455.1 Planctomycetota bacterium
GGTATCGCCAGACCTTCGGATACCAGGGTGGTCTATTGCCAATCACCGAGTCTGTATCGGAATCTCAGGTGACCCTTCCTCTCTATCCTCAGATGACGGAAGAGATGGTAGAAATCGTTGTTGAGGCCATAAAATCTGCTTTGGTACGGAGTCATTAGATGCGTATTTTAGGCCTCAATCACGACATGTTCATTTCGTCTGCCGCCTTGATAGAGGACGGAAACGTCATCGCCGCTGTGGCCGAAGAGAGACTCACGCGAGATAAGCGCACTCGGGCTTTTCCCCGCAAGTCTATCGCCTATTGCCTCGAAGAAGCAGGCATCAAGATCGAAGATGTGGACGCCATCGCAACGTCCTGGAACCCAGGCGCCTACTTTCGCAAATTCAATCCCCTGGTTTCAAACAAACGTCGACACATGGCTGAGCATCTCTTTGCGGTGCCTGACCATTTGATCGATATGTTCCCCCAAGGAGACCACACAGCTCCCTGGCTCGAACTGCGTATCCCCATCATGGGCCACATGTGCCGCGTCTTCTATGTCACCCATCATAGTGCTCATGCAGCAAACGCCTATCATCTGTCGCCTTTCGAGGATGCGGCCATCTTGACTGCTGATTCCCAAGGAGAATACGAATCCACAACATTCCAGCATGGGCAGGGCAGCACGATCAGTAAACTCCGTTCCATAGACTTCCCCCAATCTCTGGGAGCTTTCTACGCTACATTCACCGAATTTCTTGGCTTTCGACCCAACTCTGATGAGTGGAAAGTCATGGCCTTGGGTGCCTACGAAGAGGGCCACAACCCTTATGACGACATTCTAGAAGAGGTGGTATCCCTGGATCAAGACGGAGGGTACACCTTCGATTTATCCTTCTTCCAAGGATTCATGCCAGACAAACTTAATCTTTACACCCCTCACCTCATCGCGCGCTTTGGCGAGGCACGTCAAGCTGACGAAGAATTGTGCCAAAGGCATTTCCAGATCGCCGGCGCCGTCCAAAGACGAGCGGAAAATCTAGCATTTCACATGATGCGCCAACTCCAAAAGGAAACCGGCTCCAAGAATCTTTGCGTCGCCGGAGGGTTCTTCATGAACAGTCTGCTCAACGGCAAGATTCGCGAAAACACGCCTTTCGAAAAGGTCTTCATCTCATCCTGCCCTGACGACTCTGGCAATGCCATTGGCGCTGCCCTTTATGCCATGAATGACATCTTGGGCAACGACACCCGGGTCCCACAGACTCACAACTATTTTGGACCAGCTTTTGGCAACACCGAGATCGCAGAAGCCATTGAAAAGTATGGCCTGAAAGCTGAACCTTGCGAAAATATCGCTGAGTCATGCGCCCAACTCCTTGAGGAGGGAGCGCTGATTGGCTGGTTCCAAGGAAGAATGGAATTGGGCCAAAGAGCCCTTGGTTGCCGATCGATCTTGGCCGACCCCCGGCAAGCTTCCACCCGGGATCAAGTGAACTTGGCAGTAAAATACCGCGAGAAGTTTCGACCATTCGCACCTGCAATTCTAAAGGAAGAAGCAGCCAAGTGGTTCAACATCGATTCTGATGTGGAGGTCCCGTTCATGGAACAAGTCCACATGGTGCGGCCAGAAAAACGAGATGCCATCCCTGCTTGTGTGCATGCTGATGGAACAGGACGGCTTCAAACCGTGGACGCCGAAACAAACCTCTTGTTTCATCAGCTGATTTCTGCATTTCGCAAGAGGACTGGGGTTCCGGTCTTGCTCAATACATCTTTTAACCTCAATGGCGAGCCTGTTGTTTCGAATCCCACTGACGCCATTCGGACGTTCTTCTCTTGTGGCTTAGACGTCTTGGCTATGGGTAACTATTTAATCAAGAAGAACGGATGAAAACGGTCTGCATTCATCAACCCGATTTTGCTCCTTGGTTAGGATTCTTTGACCGGCTCATAGACGCCGATGTCTACGTTGTCTTCGACGATGCGCAATTTCTACGAAGAGGATGGCACCACCGGGATAAGATTATAGGACCCCAAGGGACCCAGTGGCTTACGGTCCCCGTCCTCAAAAAAGGCCGCTACCACCAAGAGATACGAGACGTCAAAATCGACGAAAGCACGAACTGGCGGCGAAAACACTTGCAAACATTAACCAGTGTCTATGGTAGTCGCCCTGGCTTTGAATCGACTCACCATCAAATCACGGAGATATACGATCGCCAGCATGAGCGCTTGATCGACCTCAACATGGATCTCATTTCTTGGCTCCTGAGAGTTCTTGACATCGAAGTTCAGATCTGCATGAGCTCTGAATTCGGCCTCAAATCTAAGTCTACGGATCGTTTAGTCGAGTTAACACAAGCTTTGGGGGGCACGACGTACATTTCAGGTTTGGGTGCCAAGAACTACTTAGACGAAGAGGCATTTCGCCAGCAAAACATCAAAGTACGCTGGCAAGAGTTCCTCCACCCCACTTGGGATCAAGGCCAAAGTACGTTTCTTTCTATGCTTTCCACACTAGACACCTTGTACCAAGGTGCAACTCAGACGAAGATGCTGTCCAGAGAGGGGCAGGACGAAAGTTGAACAGCATCGTTAATCGGAGCCGAGCCCTTGACCATCGAAATCGTCAAACAAACGGACCACGACGGGACTAGTCTCGCCCGGGTCATAGCGCGACTTCGGCGCTTGCCCCATGATGAGATAGTAGGATTAGATCAACATCTTCGCCGCCTTGCTCTGGAGCGGGATCTAAAGAAAAACTTGAACGACCCATCGGTCCACATATGGGTCGGCCGTGAAAAAGGCGAAGACACGGGCATCGCAGTGCTCAAACATCTCACTTGGGATAGTGAGATCTTGGGGGTGAGCTGCGCTTCCATTGCAATTTATCTTACCGATTGCGATCAATCTTCCCGCCAAGCTACAGCCTCTCTCCTCATTCACCAGGCCCTACTCCGCTGTCGTACAGAGGACATTCACTTCGTTTCAACAAAAGTCTTCAGCGACCAATTCGCTCAAATACACGCCCTTGAAGATCTCAATTTCCGTCTCATGGATGCAGAAATGATCTTGCGCTACCACGGCGAACGAGACGAGATTCAAGACGTCCCGGAAATCAACTTCGTCAAAAAACAGAAGGAAGAAGTCCCCGGGTTGTCCACCATGGGCAAGCTCTTTCACATGAGCCGCTTCTTCGCCGACCCTAAGTTAGGCCCCGAACGGGCAGACCGACTCTGGCAAGAAAGCGTTACTGATAGCTGTCGTGGCCATGCAGATAGTTTCCTCGTGGCTATGGAAGACAACAAGGCACAAGGTTTCGTCACCTTCATGGACAACCCCGATTTCTTCGGTTTGGGGGGTCCATCCATACGCAACTTTTTCCATGTGGGTATCGCCCAAGAAGCCCAAGGCAAAGGCCTGGGCACTGCCCTCATTCATGCTGCCCTCCGTGACAGCAGCGCCTTTGACCACATCATGGTCGAAACCCAATCCCGTAACACAGGCGCCTTAGCTCTCTACCAAAAATGCGGTTTCCGCATCCTCGGCTCCCGCTTCGCCTTCCATTTGTGGATGGCTTAGCCCGCTTGCGACTGTCAACGGCATGGATATTGCATGGTATTGGGTAGACAAACTGGAGATCAATCATGACTTATCAACCGCAAGTAAGTTGGCGCAATTTGGCTCCCCACAAAGGTGTACTCCATGAAATCGACGACGCCATGGCAAAACTCGAAGAAAGATTCGGCCCACCTTCGAGTATGCGCATTGTCGCTTCCCCCGGTAAGACCGGTCACGGGGACCACTTGGCTATGAACTTCAAGCTCGAAATGCACCTTCAAGGCCAGGATTTTATGGTTACACATGACCACAGGAGTAAAGATGACTCAGGATCACCGGTCTCTGGAATTCGACACGCATTCGAAATCCTTAAGAACCAAGTGACCCACAACTTGGATCGAAGACGGGATATCTCCCGCTAAGAAGTCACAACCAGAGGATTCAATGAGCCCCGCCGCTGAGCTTTGTTCCGCTTAGCAACAACTTGATGGATCTTGGCTTTCTTCAGCCAGTTTCGTTGATGGCCAAAAGTCGGGGAATCTCACCCAGGGGGCCCATTCGAGAAAAGTTTATCCGACTTTTTTTGGTGCCAATGTGGATTCATGCCGAGTCCAGCAAGTCTCTGCCTCAAATGTTCATCTCGTCTGTCCCCAGCACGGGGACCCAAAGTAACAGCGCGGGCCCATGAATGAGCCTGGCAAATAAAGGAAGAAAAATGACCGATTCAACAAAGGAAAACTCATGGGAGCGACTCACAGCGAAGGACATGATGCAAAGCGGCATGGTCACTGTTTCTTTGGAAGCGACCGCCAGCGAAATCGAGTGTGTATTGGTAGAAAACAAGGTCTCTGGCGTACCGGTCCGGGACAGCGGCGACAAGATTGTCGGCCTTGTTTCCTGGCGCGACGTCATGGGATATTTCGCTGAGAACAGCCACAGCGATCCTCACAATCCCCATGCATTCTATCGTTTCATCGATTCTGAGACTCTTGAACTCGGTAGCGAAATTGAGATCCCCGTTGATGAGACGGTGACAGCAAGGGATGTCATGAGCACAGAACTTCTCACAACCCCGGCCAATTCATCTCTCAAAGTCGTGGCCAAACTCATGACCGATCACGGTGTCCACCGTGTCCTCGTGACCAACCCATTTGGCGACATCATCGGTATTCTCAGCACACTTGATATCCTGCGTTCCTTGGCTAGCTAAGCCACCTTTGGAGAGACGCCACCCAAGGCGATTTTGATAAGTCGCAACCCTGGATTCGAGTTTCTTGACCACGACATCGAAGGAGCAAGGGGCCAGGTATAGCGCAATAAGAAAAGAGGCGACTTTTCTTATTGCGCGGTGCGAAAAATGACTCACTCAATTCATCTTGATCCCCACCCAATCAGAGAGAAGGATCTACCTGTTGATGATGTCTCGCAATCTACGGAATTATCTTTAGCTTAAGATCCTTTCGTCGCGGGTTTCAGCACCTTCGCTGTTCAACGGAATTGGAAAACTTGGAGAATACGATGATGATGAGCCGTACCTTCGCATGCTTCTTAGCACTTGCCTTGGTTCTCGGATTTTCAGGCTCTGCACTGAGCCAGGACAGAGATGACTTGGCGCGAGAAGTGCGCCGCCTCAACAAGAAACTCAATGCAATCAGCACCGTTCAAGAACGGCTTGTTGGTGAGAACGAGCATTTACGCAAGGACAATGCTGAACTGCGTAGTTTGATCAACAACGAACGAGTTCCAGTGAGCGAACTGGAAACCTCGTTAAATGCTCTGGGCGACACAATCGAAAACGCTGGAACGGTAGTAGAATCAACTGCCAACCCCATCACCCTTTCTGGGCAATTCCGGTTTCGTGCCGGTTTCATTTCGAACCGTGATTTCGGCGCAAGCCCGAATTCGAATGGTGGCGACTTGGGAGATGACAGCGGTACTTTCGTTGATGCTCGGATCAACGTGGCCTTCGACTTCGCCCTGGCCCGCAATGTAACAACTCACTTCGAATTGATTTCCTCTGGACTTTTCGAGAACGGAAACACAAACCAAAACACGGGAACGTTGGCTGAAGTCGATCTTTATCAAGGTTACGTCCATTTCGACAAGCTTTTCGGAACCGACGAGATTGGACTCAGAGCAGGGCGACAAGAGATTGCACTTGGCAACGAGTTGTTCTTTGGCAACAATAGTTTCTTCGGTGGTGAGACATTTGACGCAACCCTTGTCTGGTGGGCGCAGAAAGAATGGAGCCTCATTTTCGTATGGGCAAAATTCGACATCGCTCAAGCCAGCAATCCAAGTGGCCAACCTTACCCCACCTACTTAGCTGGCCATGGGTTCGATGACGACGAGGCTTACGCCCTCTACTTCACCCTCAACACCATCGAGAATCACGTTCTTGACCTCTACTACTTCTTCCTCAACATAAACAACGTTGCGGGAGCATCTACGGGAACTTTGGGCAACGGATTCCCACCAGACACATTTGCTCACGTCCTTGGCATTCGCTTGGCCGGAGACCACGCCAGCATCGCTGAAGGGTTGGACTACAACATTGAATTCGCCTACGAGACTGGGGACATCAATAGTGCCGCCATTGACTTGGAAGGGTTTATCGTCGAAGCAGAGTTAGGCGTTACCTTCAACGCCGACACTAAATTCCGGGTGTTTGGACGCTTCGTTTATGCGAACGGCGCCAGCGGCAACAATTCTGGATTTGTTCCTTTGTTTCCTGATCGTCAGGAGCAAGTCAATTGGGACGACCACACTGCCAGTCGGGCTCGTTGGGGTTTGATGAACATCATTCCTTTGACCAACGTAATCTCCGGACAAATCGGATTCACCTTCCGTCCCGCAGAGGATTGGATCTTCGGTATGACCGTTCTCGGAGCTTGGCGTGACGAAGATGTCATCACGACGGATGGTAATTCCAAAGGTGGTATTGGTTGGGAAATCGATGCTTTCGCGGACTACCGTTATAGCACCGACACCACGATCAGCTTGGGTCTCGGGGTCTTCCTTCCTACAGAAGGCGCGCCGCTTGAGAATTCCCCCATTAGCGCTGGCAATAACGAAGACGAAGCCGCATTCCTCTTCTATCTCCAGTCACTGACAACCTTCTAGCCTCAATCCATTTCGATCGACTGAAAGAGCACGGCGATAGCCGTGCTCTTTTTTTTGCTAGATGTCGCCCCACAACAAACGACACTCCTCGAATAAAAACCCACGACCACTGGGTATCCAAAAGATTATTGGTGAGATTCCTCAATTCTCCTCAACAGCCATGCAAAGGGCTTCCGACAAGGGCTACAAGGAAAAAATGCCGTCAGGACAAATCGTTTCCTCGTGAAACAGGACTTCCGGATAGGCACCAACGGGCCCAGATGCGATCGCGGCAGAACCGAACGCTGCGGAGAAATGGATAGAACCCAAGAAAAACTGCTTTAAGTGCAGGGGGCATCCTCCCGTGAGGATCAGTTCATAGGGCTCGATTTAATTGGAATAGTTTGGAGAGAAGGATGCTTTATCGCACCGTAATTTGCACATTCACTTTGGCCCTCACTTTGGGCAGCGCGTGCTTGGGACAGACACAAGATCGAAATGACTTTGAAGCTAAGCTAAGACACTTAAACGCAAAGCTCGAGAACATTGGCGCCACCCAGGAGCGTCTGATCATCGAGAACGCAAAACTGCGCCGTGACAATGACGAACTCCGTGACCTTGTTGATAACCGACAAACGGCACACTCGGAGCTCGAGGTTTCCTTGAATGCATTGGCAGATGCAGCTCTCGATTCTGAAGGCGCAGCAGTGGTCTCCAATGCTAACCCCATTACCGTAAGTGGCGCTTTCCGATTCCGTCTTGGGTTCACAGCCAACCGTGATTTCGGAAGCAGCAATCAGGGCAACGACTCCAGCGACGACAACGGCACTTACATTGACGGACGCATCAATGTTGCTTTCGACTTTGCTTTGGCGAGGAACGTCACCGGACGATTCGAGATGATTTCCGCTGGCCTATTCGAGAATAGTGCAGCCAATCACAACACTGGAACGCTTGATGAAGTTGATCTCTACCAAGGCTACATTGCTATCGACGGGATCTTTGGACGCGATGAGTTAGGACTCAAAATCGGTCGACAGGAGATTGTCTTAGGCAGTGAACTGTGGTTTGGGAACAACAGTTTCTACGGCGGCGAAACATTCGATGCGGTTCTCGCATGGTGGAATCAAGACGAGTTCTTCCTCGGTTTGGTATGGGCCAAGATGGATATTCGAAGCACTTACAATGCGGCTGGACACCCCTACGTTCCTTTTCAAGTTGGCAATGGCTACGATGACAATGACGCCTTCGCCGCTTACTTCACCTTAAAGACAATCGAGAACCATGTTCTGGATCTCTACTATTTCTTCTGGAACGACAACGGTCCCGGAGGAACATTCGGAACCTTGGGCAATCTCTTCCCTGCTGACACATTCGCCCATGTTTTTGGCATTCGCTTAGCTGGTGACTTGCCAAACGTGGCGGCAGGTTTGGACTACAGCTTGGAATTCGCTTATGAAACCGGTGACATCGACAGCTTAGGCATCGACATGGAAGGTTTCATCTTTGAAGCCGGTGTTGGAATAACTTTCAACGCTAACAATCTCCTTCGTGTGGCAGCCGGTTTCATCTTTGCAGAAGGACCAGATTCTGGTGACTCTGGCTTCGTCCCTCTATTCGTCGACCGTCACGAGCAGGTCAACTGGGATGACCACACAGCTAGGCGCGCTCGCTGGGGTTTGATGGACATCATTCCCCTCACCAACGTGATAGCTGGTCAAATCGGCCTGACATTCCGACCTGCTGAAGATTGGATCTTCGGTGCCACCTTCTTGGGGGCTTGGCGGGATCAATCGGTCTTGACCACAGACGGCGATACCGAAGATGGTATTGGCTGGGAGATCGATGTATTCGCCGACTATCGCTACAGCGCCGAAACAACAATCAGTGTTGGAGTTGGGGTTTTCATCCCGAATGAAGGGGCGCCGCTTCAAAACTCAGCTCTGAGTGCCGGTAACAATGAGGATGACGCAACCTTCCTGATGTACCTGCAAGCATTGACCACCTTCTGATCTCAAGTCCAACTTGAAGTCACCGACCCAAAAAGGGCCATCGCTTCGAAGCGATGGCCCTATTTTCGTTGCCAAATGTCATGGCAATCTGTCGAGAACAAGAATCAAGAAGCAGGAGAGACTTTAGGCGAGGAAGGAGCGACGGCCGAGCCCCCTTCTGTCTTCCCGGTGGTGACAAAGGACCTTCCTGTCTTCAGCCCAATAACGAACCAAGCAAAACCTGCCACCCCAGACATGAAGATCACATCACCAATGATGCGCAACCAACGCAGGGTCTCCATGAATGGTTGTTGCATGAATTCTGCTGACCTGGCGTACCACATACCCTGCTCAACGCTTGCCCAAGTTTGAAACAAGCCAATTGGCAGAAGACTAAGCAAAACCATAAGCCCCAAACCAATGTTCATGCTCCAGAATGCGTAGCGCAAAGTACCTTGACGCCAAACATGCTGAATTGTCAGCCTGCGCAAAATGACCAGAATCAAGCCCAGTGACAGCAGGCCATAAACACCGAACAAGGCGGTGTGAGCATGGACGGGTGTCGTATTCAGGCCTTGCATGTAGTAGAGGGAGATAGGGGGATTGATCATGAAGCCGAAAATACCGGCTCCAACAAAGTTCCAGAATGCAACCCCAACGAAGAAGGTGATAGGCCAACGATAGCGCGTGGCCCAGTTCGCCAACTTCTGACTGCGGAAAGTCTCCCATGCTTCGAAGCCAACCAAAACCAATGGCACGACTTCCAGAGCAGAGAAGCTGGCCCCAATAGCCATGGCAGAGATAGGTGTGCCGCAGAAGTAGAGATGATGCGCCGTCCCCGGGATTCCACTGACAAGGAATATAGAAGTCGAGAACAAAGACGCCCGCGTCGCGCTGGACATACGAATCAAGCCAAGCTTTGCAAAAATGAAGGCAATGGCGGCGGTGGCGAAGACTTCGAAGAATCCTTCAACCCAGAGATGAACCACCCACCAACGCCAGTACTCTGCGATAGTCAAATGGGTCCTCGCGCCGATGAGGAGTGCCGCCGTATAGAATAGACCGATTGCAACTGTCGAACCGGTGAACAGCAAGACCAAAGACCTGGAACGATCCTTCTTCACCAAAGCAGGCCACATGCCACGCAGCATCAAGAAGAGCCAAAGAACAACGCCAATGACAAAGAGAATCTGCCAGAAACGGCCTAAGTCAAGATACTCATAACCTTGATGCCCGAACCAAAAGCTCGACTCCAAGGAGAGCTTTTGATGGATCGCCAAGTACTCACCGGTCAACGAACCAACAACGACAACGAGAAGAGCGCCAAAGAGGACATTGACCCCCAGCTTCTGATGCTTCGGCTCACGCCCACCAATGATAGGAACCAAGAATAGACCAGCCCCAAGGAAAGCAGTGGCGATCCAGAAGAGTGCTGTTTGAAGATGCCAGGTTCGTGTCAGGCTGTAGGGCAAGTAGTCGGCTAGAGGGAAACCAAAGAATGCCTTACCCTCAACGGTATAGTGAGCTGTGATTGCCCCCAAAATGACTTGGACACAGAAAAGGGCAACGACGATATAAGCGTACTTTGCTACTGCTTTCATCGAAGGTGTGACTTCAATTTTGTCCAGAGGATCACGGTCCGGAACAACAAGTTCACCCTCTTCCCGATCGGTGAAGGCTTTGTACCACACAAGAGCACCGATACCGGCAATAAGCAGAACGATACTGATGATGGACCATAGAATGTTGGCCGAACTTGGTTCATTGCCAACAAGGGGCTCGTTAGGCCAGTTATTCGTGTACGAAACAGACGAGCCATCCCGCTCTGTGCTAGCAGCCCAAGAGGTCCAGAAGAAGAACTTAGTCATGGCCTGCCGCCGTTCCAAGTCCGGCAAGGTATTGTCATTGAGGGCGTAGTCATCCCTCAACTGAGTCAACTCAGACTTGTCACCAAACAAACCGACGTAATGATCAGCAACCCGCTTCATCGCTTCAGCGCGATTCGAAGAAATGATCAGAACGTCTTTTGCCTTATCGTAGCGGTTAGTCCGCATTTCTTTCTTGAGAGCAGCAGAAACAAGAGTTTTGTCGTCTTCTCCCAAAGACTCAAAAGACAAAGCCCCTCGTTCTTGAGACAGGATTTCCCTCAACTCGATAGCTTCCCGGTGCAACCAATCCGCAGACCAGTCTGGTGCTTGATAGGCGCCATGCCCCCAGACAGAACCATTTTGTTGACCACCGATACTCTGCCAGACAACTTGCCCTTGCAAGATGTCATCCTTCGTCATGATAGCCTGACCATCTTCCGTTTGAATCGTCCCAGGAATCGGCGGTGCTTGTCGATAAATCTCCCGGCCCGTCCAACCTAAGATCGTAAATGTGATGACCAGGACGATCCCCAGTCCAATCCAAAGTTTGCGGTAGGAGATGACGCTACCCGTCGGGTTGCTCATTATTGTCTTCCTTGTGTAGATGGACCCAAAAGCAGGTCGCACCTGCCACAAGGCAATTCCCATGCCATCAAGGAACTGTTGTGAAATAAGGACTTATGCCTATTGTTGTTATTTTAACAACCAACTATTGGTTGTTCTTTTTACAACTTCGTTGTATAAACAACAACCATGGAACAACTCGACTCACTCCACGCCATCGCCGTCGATCTCAATCAGTCCCTCTTGGCCAATGATCGCTATCAGAGATTGCTCACAGCAATCGATAAAGTGGCCCCCAGCGATGCCTCCTGCCTATTGCGCTTGGAAGGAGAAGAAATGGTCCCTCTTGCAGCCCGAGGTTTGGTTCCAGAGGCCTTGGGAATCCGCTATCGCCTGAGCGATCACCCCCGGTTGGCAATCATTGCTGCGGCGGAAAAGCCAGTGCGCTTTGCCAAAGACTCCTCCCTGTCTGATCCATTCGACGGTTTGGTGGAAGGCAATGCCCTTGAGGTCAATCACATCCACGCCTGCTTGGGGTGCCCTCTGCGGGTAGATGGCAAGCTCATCGGGATTCTCACCCTCGACGCTCTGAACCCAGAAGCCTTCCTCACCTTGGAAGACCTTTTTCTTCAAACGTTGGCAGCTCTTGCTGGGGCCGCTATGAGGACAGCAGCCCTCATCGACTCTCTATCTGAACAAGCCCGAAGAGAAGGGATGGTGGCAACAGAACTCATGAAGAGTTCTTTTCGAGGCGCCAATCAAGAAATGCTCGGAACATCTGCCGCGATGGAGAGATTGCGCTCGGAAATCAAATTGGTGGCGAGCACCGACTATGCCGTTCTGATCACCGGAGAAACGGGTTCAGGGAAGGAATTGGTAGCCGCGGCGATTCACGAGTTCTCCCAAAGACCTCGGGCCCCTTTCATCCGGGTGAACTGCGCTGCCTTGCCAGAATCTCTGGCTGAGAGCGAGCTTTTCGGCCACAAACGGGGGGCGTTTTCCGGAGCCGATAACGACCGTGAAGGGAAATTCGTGGTCGCCGACGGGGGCACCCTCTTCCTCGACGAAATCGGCGAGTTGCCGTTGCCTCTCCAGGCAAAGCTACTTCGAGCCCTCCAAGATGGTGAGATTCAACGGGTGGGTGAAGACCGACAACGCAAAGTAGACGTGCGCCTGGTCACCGCCACCAACCGCAATCTAGAGTCTGAGGTGGCCGCTGGCCGCTTCCGGGAAGATCTCTATCACCGATTGGCGGTTTATCCCATTGTCGTCCCTGCACTTCGGGAACGGGCCTCTGACATCCCCCTCCTCATCGGCCATTTCTGCGAACGCATCCGCCGAAGGCACGGACTTCAAGAGGTCAGAATCGCCCCGGAGCTACGAGATCGACTCCAGCGAGCCAATTGGCCCGGCAACGTCCGCGAGTTGGAAAATACCATTGGTAGGCTCGTTCTACGGGCCTCGGGAACTTTGGCAGCCGGCACGAAGGTCTTTGTCCACGACTCCAGTACTTTGGCCTTAGAAAGCCAAATCCGACCTGGTTCACACCAGGATGCCAACCCGGAGGTGAGAACTGGCCTGAGGGAATCTGTTCGCGACTTCGAACGCCGTCTCATTATGAGAACGGTGGAGTCCAACGAAGGGAATTGGGCAGCCGCTGCCCGAAGTCTCAAGATCGACCGCAGCAATCTCTACAACTTGGCTAAGCGCTTAGGGTTGCGAGCATAGCGAGGAAAGACGAAAACCCAGGGCAAAGAAGAAAAAACAATCGCCGAATAGGAACCAAAACCCTATCATGTGCCCATGCCGACCGACCCCAACGCCGAAGATCTGTTTAACGCCCGCCGAGGTGACCGTGATGCCTTGGACCGACTCTTGGCGAAGTATCAAGATCAATTCCGCAATATGGCCCATTTTGAATTGGGACCAGCTTTGCGAGCTCGTGTCCACACTTCTGACCTCCTTCAAAGTGCCTTCTTGGACGTCGTGAGGTCTATGGAGACATTTGAAGGTGAGACAGAGGAACAGTTTGTCCGTTGGTTCGGGCGCATCTTAGATCACAACATTCGTGACCGAGCTCGGTACTTTGATGCGCAGAAACGCAAGGGCGGCGACCCGGGAACAGTCTCAAGCATCCCAGACCAAGGCCCCACACCCAGTGCCGAAATCGGCTTACGTGAAGACCAAGCCCAAATCAGCAACGAAATCGAAGAGGCCCTCAAAGCTCTCAGCGAAGACCAAAGACGGGTGCTACAACTAAGGTTCAAAGACGGACTTACACACAAAGAAATCGCTGATGAGTTGGGGCGAACTCCAGAAGCCGTTCGTGTCCTTGTGTGGCGCGCTCGCAGCGCATTGGCATTGCAGCTACGCAAGAATTCATCGGAAAAATTAGAAAAGTAGCGAATTAGAGTAACGGGTGACCAGTTTCAGCGCCCAGAGAGTGTCCCGAGTCTTACCGAGGTGACGTCCTCTCCCCAACAAACACGTCACCGGAATTCGGGTCGAAACCGAATGCTGAGAGCGTACCAATACCCAGGAGAAACACAGAAATGAAATTCGCACAATTCACCCTTTTACTGGCAGCACTCCTGCTCATCGGCCAACCTTTGATGGCCCAAATTGGGACGCCGGGTGCCCCAAATCAAAGCCTTGTCTTGCAGGTCGAGAACAACACTAACGACCCATTTGGCAGTAAGCTTTTCAAGATTGAGGGAGCCGCAGGTACATGGACCCATGTACTCATGACCTGTTTCTTGCCTCGAGGAGACGAAGACTTACAACGTTTTCCTTGGATGGAGCTGATCGAAACAGACCTGAGCGGTGATCCGAATCACTACTTGACAGACCAAGCGAAACTCATTGTCGACCAGACCTTCCTCTACGACCTCATCAACCGGGCCGGCAGCGTCGCCGGAGAGGAACAACTTGTCGGCGACGTTTGGCAGAACTTGCCAGGCCCAAACGCCGGCCCGAGCTCCTTCTATTGGGAAGCGCGCCCATTGAATTGGCAAGGGAACAGTCAATCCGATGACGTTCGGTCAAGCTGGTCCCAAAGACGCGAGTACGAAAACGTCGCCGGCTTGGCAGGCAACGCCTTCAGCATGAACAAATGTGCGATTTGGGCCATGAGAAAACAAGCTGGTAGTGAAGCTCTTGGGAACGCTGCTTGGGAGGATGAAGCAAAGAATTGGATCCTAGAGGGTCGCCTCCATATCGCTTTTCAAGCAGTCAGCTTAGTCGACCAAGAGTCCTTTCTTTCGCCAACAAATCCTGATGGAACAGTAGCCGGACTCGAAGACTTGCCAGAACCACCCAAAGTTCAAATCAGTCCAAAGGTAGTCGTCCAACTGGTCAAAGGCGGCTTGGGGCTCACCTACGACCCCAACCTGCCAGCCTACGCCGGGCAAATCTTTGAAGCCCGACAAGACGACGTCTTGACTGTTCCTATGAAAGGCATTGTCCTACCCCTAAAAATGACCATCAAAGCCGGCAATCGTACGTTCGCACTGAACGGACGTCTGGCCTCTCGCCTCGGACATGCAACTTTTGACTTGCCCGCTATCATCACTGCTGGCCAGACGATCGAATGCCTCGACATTGCCAACGCCTTTTACGGACCGCTCCCCATTAGCAGCGCTCTTCCAGTCGTAACTGTGATGGCCCCAGTTGCTGTTGTAGCCGGGCCCTAACCCTCCGAAACAACCACCCCTACTGTTCAACGGCCCAAAAGCCGAACGAAACCCCTTGCGCCCTCAGAGCGTAAGGGGCTTTTTTGATAAGACAACGGAGATTCAGTTCCACAAGTGGCCTGGATTCACACCAACCGGAAAAAAAGGTCTCTTCCACCAGAAAAGCAAACGCCCCAGGGCAGAACGCCCCAGACCCAAGCCAACCATCGTCGGGAGCAACTCCAAGGGTTTTCAACAAACACAGTACTCGGGCCAAGGTCAAGGAAGAGGATATCAAGAATGGCGCCTCACATAGATAAACAGTGAGACATCCTCTTCGTTTTTCATTCACATGGTCCTGCGGAACGACAAACCCAGAGATCGAACGCCAGGCAAACTCTGGCTATAATGTGTCCCGAAGAGAAGTCTTAAGAGGTGCTGCCCCAAGCACTCAATGAGGAGGGCATTTCCTCACGCGACGGCCGCGATCCCATAAATGAATCGGGATAGGAACAGGCAAGGTGGCACCGAAGCACACTCTTGGGCGACGACTTGTGGGAGAACTTAACGTCCAGCAACTGTGCGAATCCAAGAACCACCTGGCATGTCGTCGGAATAGTAGGGCGCGGCTTTCTTGGCTGCGACAATGCAACCCTTCCCGTCACCCAAGCCATAGCAGATGTTCGCCAAAATGAAGTAGGCGGAAGCAACTTTCGCCTCAAAAGCCTTGACTGTCCCGATGCCGTCATACTTAACATGAATCGCGATAACGTCCTTTGTCTCCATCATGAGATCTTCGAAGTCCTTCGAGTCCATTTCGGCACGAGCTGGACCTTGCATGACTTGATTGAAGACAAGATTCATGAATATTCGACGGGCAAAAGGATCGTGGGGGGCATAAGTCATCGCCGATCGCGCATATCCCAATGCCGCTTCGACGCTTTCTAAGCGCAAGGAAGTCCAGGCTTTAACATTCATGAACTTGCCAAGGGCTAATTTGTATCTCGAGCCTGCAATCAATCTATCTGCATCCCTATCAATCTCTTTGAGCAATTCTAATTGCTCATGAGTCAAGGACAGAGAAGCTTCTGGCCCTTCGGGAATCACCTTAGCAAAACGAACTTGCAATTTGGCAACCTCAAGAAGCTCGTAGGTCCGGCCAATCCGGAATACAGGTGTTGCCGCTTGGAGAAGTTTCAAAGCTTCATCCTGCTGGCCCAGGGCAACAAGAACCGTCGCTTGATATCGACTCAAGGTGGGATGATGAGGCCATCGTTTGAGCCCAGCCTGAAGGAGATCCGCGAATTTCTTCTCGTCACCCATTCGTCGGAACATGGCCGCCTCAATGGCAAAAGAGAAGGGACCATGGGCGTCCTTTGGTATACGCTTAAGTGCTGCTCGGGCTTCCTTAAAATGCCCGAGAATGGCTGCGGTGTGGGCGCAAAACCGATCCACCAAGACCGACTCCTGCTCGTCATTGCTCAGAGCCATGAATAACTCTCTTGCCCGCTCGAATTCTCCACGCTCAAAAGCCAAAGAGCCTGACATTTGCAAGGGGCGACGACGGTCTTCACCAAAGGCCAAAGCTTGGTCGATTTCTTTCGTCACTTCAGCTTGAGGACGTCCCATGCTTTGAAGGATCGAGGCGCAAAGGGCCGATTCGTCGGAAGATTGAGAAGCTTGAAGTAAGGGGCCGGGCCACGGTTTTCCTTCGAGAAGGAGGGCCAAGAGGCAAGCTCCTCGAGACGCCGTCGGTGATTGGAGAGAGCCAAATCTCTCCAACGCGGCTTTGGCTTCCTCCTTGCGTCCACACAGAGTGTCCGCCAGGATCTTCGCCAAGTCAAAAGCCCGAGGGTTAATAGCTCTAGAATCATGTTTCTTGCAGTTGTTCAGAGCACGATCAAGCTGATTCACCAACACATCGGAAGATGGATCGATGGCCAAGTTCATGAAGCGCTCGTAAGCCGCTCTTGCATCCAGTCGCGCCAGCCAAGCTTGAGCCTCAGAATTGCCCGGATCTCGCTTCAAAAGGTCGAGGGCAAAAAGGCGAGCCGTTTTTCTTTGGCCCCCTTCAAAGGCAACCGCCACTTGTTCAAGGCCAGCGTCAAGTTGGAGCTTCTTCTCTCGCTTCCCTACACCCCACAAACCGAAGAAGATGAGGGCAATGGCGACTAAAGACGCCAGACTGAAGGACAAGGCTTTTCGCCTGCGGACAGTGCGAATAAGTTTCCGCACGGGACCCACCGAGCGCGTTGAAATGGCCCTGCCAGTGGCAAATCTCTCCAGTTCTTCGGCGAACTTACCCGCTGATTGAAATCGTGCGCCTGGATCCTTTTCCAGGGCTTTTTGAATGAGGATCTCTAAGTCACGATCGGCTGCGGGTAAGGACAGAGATGGTGGATCATTGAGGACGATCCGCCGTGCCAAACGCACTTGATCTTGATCTTCGAAGGGAGGACCACCGGCGCAAAGGCTATAAAGAGTGGCTCCCAAGGCGTAAAGATCTGTACGGGGATCATGCCCGGCTGTTTTCGATTCGATTTGTTCTGGGGCCAAATAGGGCAGCGTTCCTGCCACGACTCCTTCTTGGGTCAGATTGGGGTCACTTCGCCCCCGTGCTAAGCCGAAATCAACAACAAAGACTTTGTCCGAATCTAAAACGATATTGGCTGGTTTGATATCCCGATGAACCACACCGCAAGCATGAGTCTGCTCCAAACACCGGGCAACACAGGCACCAATTTCTGCCACCCGCTGAGGACTGAAATCGAGATCCCCTTCGTCTAACCCTGGGCCAGTCAGCCATTTCATGGCGATGTAGAAGAACCCCTTGTCCTCTCCAACACCATAAATGGGGACGATATTAGGGTGATCGAGGGCTGCAGTGATTTCCGCTTCACGCTTAAAGCGAAGCTTGGCACGGGGATCCCCCATGGCCTTCTCGTCCAAGACTTTGAGAGCCACCATACGTCCCAAACCGACTTGCTCTGCTAAATAGACCCGCCCCATGCCACCTTTGCCGATGCCATGGCGAAGCCGAAATTCCCCCAGGACCTCCGCTGGAAGTCCCTTTTCTCCAGGCCCACAGCTTCCCTGCATACTGTCAATAAACAGCTGCTCTGAGTCCGTTGCTTGTCGAAGCTCTTCCATCAGTGCGATGTCGCCGCGACAAATCGTCTTTATGTCGGGAATCTCCCCAGATTCCAAAGCCTTAAACCACGATTCTAAGGCTCCTTCGAGGGGATCTATCATGCCATGGGCCATGGGTTTCTCCACTGGTAAGGCCGTATTCTATCCGAAAACGGTCCCAAGGTCTTCACCGCTGAGTACTTACAATCGTTCTTGGATCTTTCGAGCTAAAAGGCTTCTCGAGAACACATAAAGGTGCGGGGATTTCCAAGCTGGAAACCCCCGCTGAAAAATCCCTCAAAAACACGCCTGTGTCGTTGACTGAATGTGGGCGTCTTGCCGCCACTCTCTAAGGCGCATTCATTAGGGAAGCGTTACGAGAAAACTTAACTTTTATTATCCGCCCTATTCGTCAACCCTCTTCTCCTTGCCTCGAGGCGCGGCGGGCGCTGCGAACAGAAAGACTTGCTTTACAATGAGGTTCCTGAAGATTAGGATTTCGTCTGTTGATCACCGGGTTCTTTCTGTGGTGGTAAGGACCTGCGACCGTGATGCCCAACGTCACCCTCGCCTTCGTACGTGATCGATCCAACTACAATTTGCCCTTGAGAATCGCGCCGATAGTCCGGATGTGTCGCGTCCCTGTCGCTCTATCGGTGTGTGGAAAGTGAGAGATCATTCATGCAGACGTCCATCAATCCAATTGAAGTAAATAGCCGTGTATCGCAACTTCGGGTCGATCTGACCCAAATACGTCCTGGTATGCCCAACCAATCCGAACCTGAAAACGAGCTTTCGACGGCGGAATCTACCCTCTTGAGACTCTTCGTCCGCGTTGAGGAGATGCGCTCGCGAATCGACGTATTAGAAGAGGAAGTCCGGAGTCTGAAGGAAGACCGTGACCACTTCGCCTACCCTCGAGATGGCCATGGGGCGAACCATGCATCTTTTCGTTCCTTGCCGGAAGGGCGGGAAGTGGAGCTGGATGGCGAAAGTTATCGGGCTCATGTCTTGACCAGAATCGGCGAAAGCGTCCTCACTTTGGCCCGAACCAAGCGTGCCGGGCGGACAGGTCAATTGCTTTTCGTGATGCGGAATCGCCTCTTGCGAAGCGAGAGCCTGGGTCCTTTGGAAGAGCGGATTCTTGCCCTTTTGGTAACCCGCAGAGATGCGGGAAACCCCACGGGGCTCAACGCCCGGGAAATTGAAAGCCTACTGGAAAAGGAAAGCAATGTCCTGCCACTCTTGGTGAATGCACCAGTTGATAGCTCCATCCGGTCTTCTGTTTGTCGGCTGCGGAGCAAATTAGCCCGTTTGGCAGGGCCAAAAGGTCAAATCCTCACGAGCGAATGTGGCTACCGCCTGCTGGGACGACCAGAGATTGCTGTCAGTTAACCTGACTCCTTCATGAGATCGGCCCCGAGATTGTGAAGATTGGCTGTCCACAGAACCACAACGAATACCCGGCGCAACTCCCTTCTGCGCCACTTGCCTTGTTTTCCTCGAAGCGAAGAGGCCCCCACCGTTAACGATGGGGGCCTCATTTTTTCGGACGATCACCGAGGTCGCTGAGCTTAGAAACCGCTCTTCACCTTGGCGGACACTTTATCGTTCTTGAAAGTAATCGTGATGAGCTTGGAGCCATCTTCCCATTTGTAGGCGCCGGCACTGATTTTCATGCCCATGGCTTCTCCCCCCGCACCACCACCGCCGGTGTGCTTACCAAGAATGGCTTCAACTTCTTCCAAAGTCATGCCATCTTTGATTTTATCATAGCTGTCTTGGGAAATACCGCCCCCACAGGCCACAACGAGGAGCAGGGCCAACATGGCGAGAGACCGCAGGATTCGAGTCTTCATCAATCATCTCCAGGAAAACTTGTTCTGTTTTGAGCCACGGAGGAAGTCCGAGAAGCTCATGCTCCCAAGCATATCCTATTCCTGGCGATGTTTCACGATAGAGAAGAGTGGAGTTTAGAGCCGATTTTCGAGGGCAGCGGCTAGCTCGAATGTTTCTCAACCTCGCCGTCGTTCTCATCGGAAATGAGTCGAGCTAACGGACATCAGCCAAGACGGAGCAAATTTCACGGGGCCCAAATGGAGTGGAGAGAACCCCAGAAAGGGGCCAAGCATCCCAATCTTCCAGGAGCCCTCGTTCCTCGTCAATCAGAAATATGGCACAGTCATGGTCTTTCCCCAGAGAAAGAAGCTCAGCGCAATACTTGTCGCCCTTGTCACCCCCGAAACTCTCGGCGATGAAAACGAAATCAACGGGCTCGCTGAGGTCCAAGAGTTGACGCAAGGGGCGAACCAGGTCTTTGGGGTCGTCTACCCCATGAACATGGAGACCTAAGGCTGACAGCTCATTTTCGAGGAATGCCAGATTCCCCTGCCCGCCAGCAATGACCACCGCATGGCCCTCCAAGGTCAGAGACGGGAGGTCCCCACTTTTGATCCCATCATCGACAGCTTGAGAAATGGCCTCACTGCTCAGGGAGCTACAATCGAGAAGTTCCTCTGGGGCGGTCTTAGCACAGAAGGCCATCATCTCTTTGACCGCCTGCTGCTCGGAACACCCTCCCTCCACGAGGTCGTCGAGCTTTTGCCATTCACTTAAGACAAGTTCCCGTTCGATCATCTCTTCGATGACGTTCGCAGCCACCGTAAGCTCACCCATATTGTCCGCAGCAGCGCGGGGAGAATTTGCCGAATTCAATTCATCGTTGGACACGGGGATGGGCCTCACAAGAAAAATGTCGTTACCGAGCATCTATCGGCCAACATCGGCGCTCTTTTGACTTAATTTGCTCTGGACCCAACCCAAGAGCTGCTCTACCCTCTGGCCACTGGAGGTCATAAATGCGACATATTCTCATTCTGATAGTGCTCTCTTGCTTGCCCTTAAGCGGTCAATCCCAAGAAATTAGAGCTTTTCATGCGGATCGAATCATTCCGATCAGTGGTGCCGAAATCCCCGATGGTGTTTTGGTGATTCGTGGCAAGAAGATCGAAGCCATTGGGTCATTAAGCACAGTTCAGCTTCCCCAAGGAGTCAAACTCGAGAGAGTTCGAGGCATGATCATGCCGGGTTTAGTGGACACACACAGCCACATCGGTGGGGGCTCTGGGGGCGACGGTTCAAACCCCATTCAACCAGACTGCAAAATCTGGGAGACGCTCAACGCAAAAGACGCAGGCCTGCGCAAAGCGCTAGCTGGAGGTCTCACCACAGTCAACGTCATGCCTGGATCAGGGCATCTCATGAGCGGCCAAACGGTCTACATTAAATTACGAAGAGCCAAGACTGTGGAAGGCTTAGTGATTAAGGACAAGACCGGTTGGGTCATGGGCGGCATGAAAATGGCCAACGGCACCAACTCCATACGCAGCGCTCCTTTTCCCGGTACCAGAGCCAAATCAGCGGCCTTGGTGCGGGCAAAGTACATTCAAGCCCAAGAATACGTCGCCAAGATTCAAGCTGCGGGAAATGACAAAAGTAAACTTCCACCACGCGACTTGGGATTGGAAGGGTTGGCGGAAGTACTCAGCGGCAAACGTATCGTCCACCACCACACCCATCGAGCTGACGACATTCTGACAGTATTGCGATTGGCGAAGGAATTCAGATTCCGTGTCGTCCTCCATCATGTCAGCGAAGGATGGAAAGTGGCTGAGGAAATCGCCGCAGCAAAAGTTCCCTGCTCCATCATTGTCCTCGACTCACCAGGAGGCAAATTAGAAGCTGTCGACCTACGCTCGGAAACAGGCGGCATCTTGGAGAAGGCTGGAGTTCCCACCGCCTTCCACACCGATGATGGCATCACGGATTCACGCCTATTTCTCCGATCTGCAGCCTTTGCCGTTCGATCTGGCATGTCCCGCAAAGCAGCCTTGGAAGGTCTCACACTCACGGCAGCAAAAATGATCGACTTAGACCATCGTTTAGGAAGCTTGGAGCCCGGGAAAGACGCTGACTTCATCATCTTGAGCGGCGAGCCTTTGAGCGTCTACACCAAGGTGAAACAAACCTGGGTCGAAGGAAAACTGGTTTTCGATTTGGCCAACCCGAAAGACCATCTCTTCGCTGTAGGGGGCTACGGCGCCAGTGAAGATCAAAAAATGCACACCCACTGCGGTTGGGCTGGCTCCCCCGATCACGCAAAAGACGGAGGTCAAAAATGAAACATCACACTGTACTCATCGGGCTTCTGCTTGCTGCACTCCTACCCTCCTTAGAGGCCCAAGTTGCGGTGAAAGCCGACTTCATTCATGTGGTGTCTGGCCCCCCCATCAAAAACGGTTTGATCCTCATGGACAAAGGCAAAATCAGGGCTATTGGCAGACAAGATCAGATCAAAATCCCAAAAGGCTACCGGGTCCTGACCGCTAAGATCGTGACTCCAGGGCTCATTGACGCCCATAGCACCGTGGGGCTCGCTGGGATTTACAATCGCAATCAAGACCAGGAGCAGCACGAGAAATCTGCGCCCATTCAACCTGAGCTGCGAGCCCTCGACGCCTATAACCCCCGAGAAGCTTTAGTGACCTGGCTACGAGAGCACGGAGTCACCACGATCAACACAGGGCACGCTCCTAAAGCCGTTGTTCCGGGTCAAACGA
>WFTN01000398.1 GCA_015485455.1 Planctomycetota bacterium
ACCGAATCCGTCGATTTTGAGGCGTTCAATTCTCATGCTTGCTCCCCTTCTAGATCGATTTCTATCTTCGGTGTCTTTTCGACACCATGGGTGCCATTGAGTTCGGGAGCTGTGGATGGCTCTTCATTCTCTTGGCTTTTCTTACGACGGTGTTCAAGCATGGCTTTGATCTTTTCTTCAAGATCAGTCACGCCGACGCTATCCTTAATGACCTCAGCGGTGACGGTTTCATCGGAGTCAGGAATCAGGGAGTAGATAGAGTCTGCCGGAGCTTCTTCTTCAACGAATTGCTCCACACCCATTTTCATGGCCTTTTCGTGGATGGCCAAATCGTGAAGGAGTTGGGGCAGCTGCCCTTTCTTGACGATCTTTGCTTTGATTGCTTCGATTCGTTTGGCCAGCTTGCGGACGAAGTAGCCGCGAATTGTGTTTTCGCTTTCAATCTTACGCAGGAGAGCACTGTCGATGAGTCCAGATTCATCGACAATTTCCAAATGGAAGAAAGTAGGGGCGAGTTCTTCTTGAATTTCTTCCAAACTAGCAACGAACTCAGCGGTTCCCGTCAAGGTCACGCGAACGATGCGGTCGTCTCCGCTGAGTGATGAGAGGGCTTCTTTGAGGGCCGCTGCATCGGTTATTCTCTCAGCTCTTAAATCGAGGTTGATGCAGGTGATCGTCTTTTTGTTGCGAAGCATGCGCTCAACGTGCACACCTTCATCATCGAATTCGACCACCACAGGGCCCTTGTCGCCCAGTTCTGAATCTTCGAAGCTACGTCCTTCTAAGGAGCCGGGATAGACGAAGGTGGTGGCGCCAATGGTCTCTTCGCTAAAACTCCGCATGCCACCGAGGGCTACATAATCGAATCCTTCGGCACTTAAAGCGGCACGGTCAGGAACAAAGACGTGTTTGTCGTCTTCGGGAGCTGACTCCTTACCGTGGAGCAGAGCAATGTGGATGCCTTTGTCTTCGACTTTCTTTAAGGAAGGGACCGGGTTCGGAGTCTGTCCCGGCACATAAGTCATACCGTAGAGAAAGACGCGTTTGCCACCGATCTCTCGCACCCTGGGGGCTTCTGGAGATGTGTTCAGGAATAGCTCAACCCCGGGAAGTCGTTCAGTACGATAGACAGAGTTCTTGTAGGCATAGCTGTCGTGGTTTCCCGGTACCACAGCCACCAGAATGTCCTTAGCCAAGAGACGTGAGATGAGTCCTTTGGTGAAACTCCAGAGCTCTTCATCTGGACGATGATATTCAAAGAGGTTACCTGCCAAGAGGACGCCGTCGATTTCGTTGCCCCGATTGAGGGCAAACTCGATGGCCTCGCGGAAGGCAACGCGGAACTCTTTGGTTCGTTCTCGGGCCTTTTCTGCCAGGTAGAAATTCTTGCACCCCAAGTGCAAGTCTGCCAAATGAAGGAATCTAAGTCTCATGTTAATCTCGACTTAAGTTAGAGCCAGGGGAGATGCTCTGAGGCTGCTTACGACTTCGGCGGGACACACACGTGTCCGAGCCTCAAACGTGAAACAACCACACGCTCTCTCCTATTTACACACGAGAATCATAGGTCTGGAGAGGGACACAGAATGGGGTTAGAGACCGATAAAAATGGATTTTGCCGAGGCTTCTTGGACAAAGTTGGGTGAAGAGGCCATGGATGCGTCTGCACTGGGGGATCTTGCTACCTGGGTGCAAAATTGCCCATGCCCTTGGCTCGGTTGAACCCGACTTTTTCATGAGATCGTGGTCGTTGTGTGAGAAAATGCGGCGCAGAGAACGATTGGTACTACAATTCCTGTTTGTTCTCATCGAAACACTATATAGCCAGTGGTGGCAGAGTACGGACGCTATGCCGCCGCTGGGGGCCGCGAGGTCGTGAATAATTCGGGTTCAGGACGCTTTGGCAAACCTGGGATGAAGAATGTGGGTCAACCCCCGGTTGTGCTGGCCCGGTTGAGGAAGAGAAGTGCAAAACATGTATCTTCAAAGTTGTTATGCCAAGAGCCGTTGGAGAATTGAAATTCAACCAAGTGCTTGGCACCGGTGGCATACCAAGGTTTGTTCCCCAATCGACGGAGGCGATAATAGGAACCGACGCGCTCGACCCCATAGAGGTAGTAGTAGTGGCTGCGTCCGCTTCCCGGATTCATCTCGGCGACGAAACGGTCACCTAACCACTTGAGAGCTTGGGCAGATACCTTTTCTGATGCTTTGAGCCGTCCTCGATCCTTGGGCAGATGTTGGCCGCAGATTTTCAAACAGGCCAAGGCCGCGGCGGTCATGCTTCCGGTGATTGGGTCGACTTTTACTTTCTTCTTTGGGACGTAGTGAAATCCTCCGGTCTTCTCCGGATTCTTTAAGAACCAGTCCCATGCTTTCTTCCACACTTTCTTGTCGACTTTGGCACCTCCCTGTACACAAGCTTTGAGGCCGAGGAGTGCATATTGAGCATTGGAGAGGTCCACGCGGCCAGTGGGGTAGCCCCATAGCCCTTCTGGGCCTTGCTTTGCGGCTAACCAATCCGCCATGGTTTGCAGTTTGTCCGTATACTTCGTCTTGCTGACGGAGCGGAGAAACATGGCATAGAGTGCGACGCTGTAGGTCTTTTCTAATTTGAATTTGGCGATTCGTTTGACGAAGTCTTGGATCATGGGGTCATCCCGTTCTAATCCAGACTTTCGTAGGGCCAGCGCCCCCAAGGACATCACCCCCATGGGAAATTCCTTGGCTGATTTTGATGGGAAATTACCGTCGGGCTTTTGCTTTTTCTTGAGCCATTCCATGCCGTCGTCGATGGCTTTGTTGACTTTTTCTTGGTCATACTTGGCGATGGGTTCTGGCAAGAAGTCGGCGCCCCCTAAATTGAGGAACCTGATTTCCCCAGGGCTCCAGTAGCTTCGATCATTAACGAGCTTGTTAACTTGGATGCGCCAAGTTTTAGCTGTGGTGGGTTTGAATTTGATCTTGGGTTGATTGGTGAAGTTGGCTTTGGTGCTGGCCAGATTTTTCCAGCGCCTGCCTTTCTTGATTTGAACGGAGAATTCTTGGGGGACACCGCGACCGGTTTCTCCCAAGTGGCGCATCATCAAAGCATCGAAGGTTTGTTCTTCTGAGTACTCGATCTCAATCCAACCACCATCACCTTTCTTGTTGGCCTCAAAATGAGTCTTTTCATCGCCATCGAATGCCTTGCCAATGGAATTACCACCGCGGCTTTTTGTCCATGCCGAGTAGGTCGGCCCGGACCCGCCCCCAGATTTCTCTGTGCTGTCTTCGGGTTTCTTCTTGCCACCGTCATGAAAGACGATCTCACTGATGGTGCAAGACCATCGGTCGTTGATGCGTTCGGCAATTTCGATGCGCCATGTCCGAGCTGGTTTCGAGGAAAACTTGAAAGTCTTTCCGTCTTCCATGTTCCCGGTGATTGTCTTGATCGCCTTGAGTTTTCCTGGCTCACCGGAAAAGATTGTGAATGTTTTGGGTGCTCCCCGAAGTTCACGGATGCCACTGGAAATTGTTACGCTCTTGAATTTCCTCTTCTTCGGATATGTGACTTGAATCCAACCATCTTTGCTCTTGAAGTCTGCTGACCAACGTGAGCCCATATCGCCGTCGAAGGCAGAACGTGGGTGAAATTTCTCGCTCTGAAAGCTGGATGCTTCGTAGGTTTGAGACTGGGCTGAAGGGGAACAAATTCCCACTGCCCAGAATGCGGCAATGATGAGGGGCATGCGGCTGAGTGCGCGGATCACGGGTCTGCTCCATAGGGGCTTGGGTGCGATTCGGGAACTATCGAGTTTCTCGACAGGCTGGGACTTTATAACACGTTCTGGGCTACATTTGGCATTCTTCACCTCCAATACGAAGATTTCTCTTTCATGATGAAGGCTATTTCGATTCGCTACCCGTGGTACTGGCGCGGTTCAGGAAAAGGAGTGCGAAACAAGTTTCTTCGAAGTAGCTGCTCTTCCACGCTCCGTTTTCTTGTTGGAAGTCGAGCAAGTGCCGGGCCCCTGTTGCATACCAAGGCTTTGAGCCAAGTTTGCGAATCTTAAAGTAGGCTCCAACTCGTTCAATGCCATAGAGGTAGTAATAATGCCAGCGTCCAGATCCTGGATTAGTCTCAGCAACGAAGTTCTCACCGAGCCAATGAAGGGCTGCGTCGCATACCTTTTTTGAGGTTCGCAATCGACCTCGATCATGGGGGAAACGGTTGGCGCAAATCTTGAGGCAAGCGAGAGCAGCGGCCGTCATGCTCCCCGTCACTGGATCATGCTTCGGTTGACGCAGGGGTTCGTAGCGGAATCCCCCCACGGGTTCCGGGTTCTTCAGAAACCAGTCCCAGCTCTTGCGAAAAACAGAATTTGGCACCGTGGCACCTCCTTCCACCGCGGCCTTGAGCCCCAAGAGAGCATATTGGGTGTTGGACACATCAGCCTTGCCGGTGGGATAGCCCCACAGTCCTTCTGAACTTTGGTTCTTGACTAACCAATCTGCCAGTTCCTGGAGCTTCTTGCTGTATTTCTTCTTACTCACAGAGCGAAGAAACATGGCATAAAGTCCGACACCATAGGTTTTCTTGGGCGTCAGTTTCGACAGGCGACTCATCAGATCAAGGATAACGGGGTCTTTTCGCGTGAGCCCAGATTTGCGTAAGGCCAAGGCTCCCAATGCCATGGCTCCCATGGGATATTGGGGGTTGTACCCAGATGGAAATTTGCCGTTTTTCTTCCACTTCTCAAGCAAAAACGCCATACCCTTGTCGATGGCTTTGTTGACATCTAACTGATCTACTTTGGCATCTGCTTGCGGTTTGAAATTCTTGTCGCCAAGGTAGGTGAATGAGATCGCGACGGGTGACCAAGTCGAGTTTTCTTTGACCAAGCGATCAACACGAACGCGCCACACCTTTGATTTTCTTGCTCGAAATCGAATACGATCCATGTTGGAGAAGTTCTCCTTAATGGTGACAGCGGTTTTCCAGCGTCTGCCTTTCTTGAACTGAATGGCGTATTCCCTTGGCACCCCATATCCCGATTCCGTGACATAGCGCATGACGAATGCGTCAAATTCTTGCACCTTATTGTAGCGGACCTGAATCCACGGGCCTGGCCCTTCCTTGATGGGGCGAAAGCTTGTCTTGGGGTTGCCATCGAATGCTTTGGATACTTCGTGGCCAGGTTTCCCCATTGGCGAGGCCAATAGCCGGGGTTTGTCGTCCTGCGGAGGACTCTTGCCCAGGCAATTCGTCGCACAAGACATAAATAGAACGATCATGCCGACAAACAGAAGTGATGGTGTCCTGGGCAAAGCCATGCTTCACTCCTTGGGAAATGCAAAGTTCAACGGTATCACGGACGATCCCTCACGGGGAATTGTGATGTCAAGGATATCAGACAAACCAGCTATCGTTGCGATTGCACGATAGTTTCCAGGCAAAATGCGGTCAAGCTTTACCACACCCAAGGGGACACGAGCATAGTGATGGTTGGGCCAAATCCCGGGAAAGGGTGCTTGGCCACAATGGACGATCGTGAGATCCATGGGGCCTTGGGGTGGGTGACTTGCTCGAATCAGAAACTTGACGGTAATGGGGGAAGGCGATTGCCAATGATGGGGTTTGGCGCTCGTCTGATGATCGTGCTTGACCAGGAGGCCCCCAGATTCTTCACACAGCCAGCCCCAATCATCAGTGGGGATGGAAGGGGAGCCCATGTAAGGCAGGGCAACATAGGATGACTCTTTCAGGGCACCGAAAGAAACCCGCCCATCTTTTGCCGGGGCACTCCGGGTGTAGCCGTCTTCTCGTACCAAGACCATTCCATCAATGACGGGGTGTCCAGCATTATCCTCGCTGACCGTGATCGAAAACCGCGGCGACGGTTTCATGAAAACTGTGACGACTTCAGAGGCGTTGCCGAATGAAGGGAGGGTGGCGTCAAAGTCGCGAATCTGATGGGAAGGTGAGTGGGCTCGGAAGCTGAGCCTTCCTGGTGGGAGTCCTGAGAGAACAAACTTGCCATTCTTGTCTGAGAGGGCCAGCCAACTTGAATCGCTGCTGCCGGGCAAGGGCATTCTTAGTTGGATTCCGGCGCCGACGATAGGCTCCTTGGAAATCTCATCCTTGATGTGGCCAATGAACTGACGCCGATGGATCGGGCCTAAAGTGGTGATGAGGAAATCATCTTTTGCTGGGGGGATTTCGATTGTGCGAATTGTTTCGATACTCCCAGAAAGCGTCCCTTGAACTTGGACCAGATCGTAGGAACCGGGATTCATCAGCAAGCGCACCCGATCTATCGTCGAGGAGTCCATGGGATCGATTGAAACATGGAGGAGGTGATCCCTGTGAAACAAGAGTTGGTTGCGGAAGATGATTCGCTCTCGTTCAGGTGTCGAGGTACCGTGTTCGACCAAAGTGAAGGAACTGAGGCTCTTCTTTGGGAAAACCACAGAAGTGGGCATTGAAAGAGTGATTGCGGCTTCAGCCTTGTCGCTCACTGATAGAGAGGTCAAGCGACTTCCATATCGGGCGTAGGCCAATGTGTCTTGGGCTGACAAGGGCTGAGGTAGAGATATGAAAGGTGAGCCTGGGGGGATGCTGAGAAGAACACCTTTTTCCTCGTTGAAGGGTAGAAAAACGACCTCGTCTTCTTGGGTGAGATTGATGAGACGGATCCTCGTGGGTGGATTGTTGACTTGGGCGCGCTTTTCCCAAGGCAAGAACTTACCACGGTCTCCCTGAAGGAAGAAATCCCAGGGACCTCCAAGCTTCTTTGATATCGGAGTGCCATTCATGGAGCGGATGGTTGGCCCGTTAACAAGTTGATTGGACTCTGCGCTTATCGTGGACTGTCTTACGATGGCTGTTGGAAAAAGCCCTTTTTTGGGGCGGGGTATGGCGACAACGTCATACCTGGCCTGTACCTGATTGGCCTGGGAAATGGCTTGCCAAGGGCGGGTGTCGTTTTCTGGGAGACGTCCCAATTCTTGGTGTTGCCAGGGAGGAAAGGTGTAGGGGCCGTAGAGGTCTATCCGTTCTTTTGTTTCTACTTTGAGATAGACGAAGGACAAACGGCAAGGTGTGCGAAAAGAAAAACGTCCATCGACAAGTCGCAGATCTTGGGCTTTGGAGAGTCCTTCATCTTCTATTCCAAGGGCCGAGACCAAGGCGAATGAAGCGAATTCTTCATGGGCAAGATTGGCAGGTAGGGTGCCGGAGATCCAGGTGGGTCCGATGCCGAACTCCCATACACCAGAATTGGCATGGGACTCTTTGAGTTCCGGGTCGATGTGTATAGACGCGGGATGTTGGTGGGGGACTGGAGGGGCCTCAATCTCTTGAAGATTCCTTATGGGC